>JAFPBC010000175.1 GCA_017390595.1 Selenomonadales bacterium
CCGTAGAGTGCCGAGCCCGCACCGCGCACGACTTCGATGCGTTCGATCATCTCAACGGGAACGCTCGACCAGTTGGCACCGCCCGTATAACCATTGTTGATCGACACGCCGTCCACCATGACGAGCACGCCGTTTTGGCTCATACCGCGCATGGAGACTTTCGTCGCTTTCATACCACCCATATCCTTGACAGCGAATCCCGTCTGATAGCGGAGGATATCTTCGACCGACTTGACGTTGGCACGCGCGATGTCTTCGGCGGTGATGACGGATACGCTCGCGGGGAGGTCACGCACATCGGCTTCCGTTTTCGTCGCCGTAATGACGATGTTATCAAGCACCTCTTCGCTCGCATCGACCGTAGGCGACGCCCATACTGTATTCGTCAAAAGCATCACGGCACAGATCGCGCCGAGGCTGTACTTTACTGTTCGTTTCGTTTTCATCTTTGCTCTTCCTTCTTTCATCTATGTTAGCGGACGATCGTCCACGTTTCCGCGTTGTGGAATATGTTGTCTTTCGCACCGAGCTGCGCGGCATCGATCCCTTCGATACCTTGTCGTACGCCGATGGTGACGGCAGGATACCACAAGAAAAGCTGCGGCATCTCGTCTGTGAGCACCGTCTGCGCCTCACGGAAGACAGCCGTTCTTGCATCCGCGTTCGCCGTACGTGCTTTTTCATACAGCGCATCTATTCGCGCGCTGTGGTAGTTCATATGATTGCCCGCGCCGTCCGTCGTCCAGACTTCCGCCCTGAGGAGCGGGTCTGTCGGCAGTCGCTGGCTGATGAGGCACGCTTCGTAATCGCCCGTAAGAAGATGCTTCGTACGCATCGTCGTAAAATCCATCGGCACGATCTCGACCGCGATACCGACTGCCATCATATTCTGACGGAACGCGATCGCCGCGTCGCCGAGACGCTTGTTCTTGTTCGAGACCAAAAGGCGAAACGCGAGCTTCTTGCCGTCCTTTTCGCGGATACCGTCTTCTCCGCGCGCCCAACCTGCTTCGGTAAGGAGGCGGTCTGCTTCGGCCGTATCATATGCGATAGGTTCCGATGACCGTATCACGTTCGGCGGAAGGTCGGCCGCGGCAAGATACGCACTGCCGCACAATACGTTGTCAATGACGGCTTGTCTGTCGAACGCCGATACCATCGCGCGGCGCACACGTTTGTCGGCGAATATGTCTTTCGCATGGTTGAGCGCGATATACGTATACGCTTGACCTGCCGACTCGGTCACACGCACCGACTTGTCTTTATCGAGAAGCTGTTTCGCCGAGGAGTCGACATGACAGACATCGACTTCTCCGCGTCGGAGCTGCATCGCCATGACGTTGGAGTCGGGGACGATCTTATAAAAGAGCGTCTTGATATGAGGTGCGCCCTTATGGTAGCTGTCATTGGCGGCGAAACGAAGGTACTGCGCCTTTTTCCACTCGACGAGCCGATACGGGCCCGTACCGACAGGCGCGATACGCGGCGCTTCTTCTCTGAGGTTCTGCACCTTCTGCCAGATATGTTTCGGCAGGATAGAGATGCCCGCCACACGCGCAAGGAACGCGCTGTCTGCCTTCGCCAAACGGAACGTGACTTC
>JAFPBC010000021.1 GCA_017390595.1 Selenomonadales bacterium
ATAGAACGCGCCCTGCCACTGACGAACCATTCCGAGAACCGAGTTGTTGAAGATAACGGTTATTACGGGAACGTTATAGCTGACGGCGGTGCAAGCCTCGTTCATGTTCATATGGAAGGAGCCGTCACCGGTAAAATGAACCACAGGCACGTCGGGTCTCGCTATCTGCGCGCCTATCGCCGCGCCGTAGCCGTATCCCATAGTGCCAAGACCACCGCTTGTGAGGAAGTTTCTGGGGTGAGCGTGATGCAAGTACTGTGCCGCCCACATCTGATGCTGACCGACGTCAGTTACATAGATGCAGTCTTTATCGAGTGTGAGGTTCGATATTTGACGCATCGTCCACGGTACTGTCAGTTTGTCTTGTGCATATTGGTAGCGGAATTTTTCTTGCCATGCATGTATCTCGTTCCACCATTCGGTGATATCGTTCGGCTCTGCTTCTACTGTCAAGAGATTGAGGATGGTGCGGATGTCGCCTGCGATACCGATGTCGGTGGAGACGTTTTTCGCGATCTCGGCAGGGTCGATGTCGATATGGATGATGCGTTTGTCACGTGCATAGCGGTCGCGGTTGCCTGTCAGTCGGTCACTGAGACGCGTGCCGACAGCAATGACGACGTCTGCATCATGTACGGCATGGTTGGCTGTCGGCCAGCCGTGCATTCCGCTGAGGCCGATGGACTGGTCGTGTCCGTCGGGGAATCCGCCGAGTCCCATAAGGGTATGTACGACGGGGAGGTTACATTTTTCGGCAAGCTTGATGAGCTCTTCGCTGGCACCTGCGGAGATGACACCGCCGCCGCTTAAGATGAGCGGGCGTTTGGCATCGCTGATGAGACGAGCAGCTTTGCCGATCATGCCGAGCGATCGTTCGCTTAAGGCAGGCATGACTCTCTGATAAACGTCTTCCCCACGGAATTCGATCTCTTCGCGCAGGATGTCCTGCGGAATGTCGATAAGGACAGGGCCGGGACGACCGCTTAATGCGATCTTGAAGGCGAGCCTTACCGTTTCGGGAAGTTCTTGTGCCGTTTTTACAGCGAAGTTATGTTTCGTGACGGACATGGTCGCGCCCAAGATGTCGATCTCTTGGAAGGCGTCGTGTCCGAGCGAGCCTGTTTCTACTTGCCCCGTGATAGCGATAACAGGGATGGAGTCCATGAAAGCAGCCGCAAGACCTGTGATGAGGTTGGTGGCACCCGGACCGCTCGTTGCGATGCAGACACCGACACGGCCTGTTGCGCGTGCGTAGCCGTCTGCCGCATGAGCCGCACACTGTTCGTGGACGTTGACGACGGTCTGGATACGGGTTTCACCGTATAGCGCGTCAAAGAGCGGCAGGATCATCCCGCCGGGATATCCGAAAACAGTATTTACCTGTTGTTCTACCAAACATTCTACAACAGCTCTTGCGCCTGTAACTTTCATTTCCTTTTCCCTCAATTTCGTTTGAATTTCTTATTTCTGGTTGAGCCACGACATCATGGAACGGAGCTGTTTACCGACAACTTCTACCTGATGTTCTGCTTTGATGCGGCGGTTTGCCAAGAAGGACGGACGGTTAGCTTGGTTTTCCAAGATCCAATCGCGTGCGAATTCGCCTTCTTGGATCTCTTTCAATACTTTTTTCATTTCTTTGCGTGTTTCGTCCGTGATTATGCGTTTACCGATGCAGTAGTCACCGTATTCAGCTGTGTCACTGATGGAGTGACGCATTTTTGCCATGCCGCCTTCATAAATGAGGTCGACGATGAGTTTCATTTCATGGATACATTCGAAGTATGCGATCTCCGGCTGATAGCCTGCTTCTACGAGTGTTTCGAAGCCTGCTGTCATCAATTCTGTTACACCACCGCAGAGAACGTTCTGTTCACCGAAGAGATCTGTTTCTGTTTCTTCTTTGAATGTCGTCGTGAGTACGCCTGCACGAGCGCCGCCGATACCTTTTGCGTAAGCGAGTGCAATATCTGCTGCCGTTTCGGTAGCATCCTGGTATACTGCCATCAAGCACGGTACACCGCCGCCTTCGGTGAATACACGGCGAACGAGATGGCCCGGGCCTTTCGGTGCGACCATGAATACGTCAACGTCTGCCGGCGGAACGATCTGTTTGAAGTGGATATTGAAACCGTGTGCGAATGCGAGCGCGCTGCCCGGTTTGAGGTTCGGTTTGATCTCGTTTTTATAGATAGCGGCTTGTTTTTCGTCCGGGATAAGGATCATCGTGATGTCTGCTTCTTTTAC
>JAFPBC010000022.1 GCA_017390595.1 Selenomonadales bacterium
AGATGCTCGACTTTTTGAACGACGAAGATACGGGTGCGTCGGTCCGTGCGGAACGCGCGTTTTTAAAACGCATCGAAGGCGGTTGTCAGGTGCCTGTCGGTATCTACGGCAAAACACAGGGCGATGAAGTCGTCTTGGAAGCACGCATCTTGTCGACAGACGGAAAAAGAGCCGTCATCGACCAAATTCGCGGAAAACGTGAAGAAAGTGAACAGCTCGGACTTCGTCTGGCAGAGCGTATGCTCGGCGCGGGCGGAGATGCGATACTGGCAGAGCTTACGGAAAATACGGAGGATACGAAATGAAAGGCAAAGTATATCTCATAGGGGCAGGCCCCGGTGACTATAAATTGATAACGATGCGCGGCCTCGAATATCTTCAGCAGGCAGAAGTCGTCGTCTATGACAGACTCGCAGACAACCGTCTTCTCGCTTACGCGCCTGAGAACGCGGAGATGATATATGTGGGCAAAGCATCGGCGAACCACACGATGAAACAAGAGGACATCAATCAGCTCCTCGTCGATAAAGCACTCGAAGGCAAGACAGTCGTTCGCCTCAAAGGCGGCGATCCGTTCGTATTCGGCCGCGGCGGGGAAGAAGCGCTTCTCCTCGTGGAAAACGACGTACCGTTCGAGATCGTACCGGGCATCAGCTCGTCCATCGCAGTCCCTGCGTATGCGGGCATCCCCGTGACGCATCGCGGTATCGCGGCATCGTTCGCCGTCGTAACGGGACACGAAGACCCGACGAAAACGAACTCGAGCATCTACTGGCAGAACCTCGCGAAAGCGACCGACACGCTCGTATTCCTCATGGGTGTGGAAAACCTGCCGTATATCACGAAACAACTCGTAGAAATCGGCCGCTCGGCAGATACGCCCGCGGCAGTCATCCGCTGGGGCACGAAGCCCGAGCAGCGCACGCTCGTCACGACGCTCGGCAACGCTGCCGAAGATGTGAAAAAACACGGCATCAAGCCGCCCGCCATCTTCCTCGTCGGTCATGTCGCAACGCTCCGCGAAAAATTGGCTTGGTTCGATACGCGCCCGCTCTTTGGGCAGACCGTCCTCGTCACACGCGCACGTGAGCAGGCAAGCGCGCTCACCGCTCAGCTTGAATCGCTCGGCGCCGCTTGCATCGAAGCACCGTCTATCAAGATCGAAGCACCGTCCGACGGTTACGCGGGCATCGACGCGGCCATCAGCACGCTCGATACGTATGAGTGGGTCATCTTCACAAGTGTCAACGGCGTGAAGCATTTCTTCGCCCGCATGAAAGAAGCAGGCAAAGACAGCCGTGCGCTTGCCGGTATCCGCATCTGCGCCATCGGCTCGAAAACGGCGGAAGAAGTCGCGAAACACGGTCTTATCGCAGATATCGTCCCTGCCGAATTCCGCGCGGAAGGCATCGTCGAAGCGATGAAAGAATACGTATCGGAAGGCACGAAGATCCTTCTCGCGAGAGCGAAAGAAGCACGCAACGTCCTTCCCGAAGAATTGACGAAACGCGGTGCGCTCGTCACCATCGCCGAAGCATACAGAACCGTCGTTGCAAGCACGAACGGCGATGAACTTGCCGATATGCTCCGCGAAGGCAAAGTGGACTGGGTAACGTTCACCAGCTCGTCTACGGTAACGAATCTTGTGAGCCTCCTCGGCGAAGGCGGAGCGGACCTTATCCGTCAGACGAAAGTTGCTTGTATCGGTCCTATCACCGCGGCAACTTGCGCACAATATGATATCAAGCCGACCGTCATGGCAGACGAATACACCATCAGCGGTCTGGTACAGAAGATAGAAGCGTATTATCACGCATAAGAATAAGGAGAGACAGAGTGATGTTACAGAATTTGCGTCCGCGTCGTCTTCGTAAGACCGCGGCAATCAGAAGCATGGTCAGAGAAACGAGCCTTTCGGCAGACGATCTCATTTATCCGCTCTTTGTCGTACCCGGTGAAGGCGTACGCAAAGAGATCCCGTCGCTCCCCGGTATCTGCCACCTCTCGGCAGACGAAGCTGTAAAAGAAGCCCAAGCGGCATTTGCGCTCGGTATCCCGTCCGTCATCGTGTTCGGTCTTCCCGAATACAAAGACGAGATCGGCTCGAGCGCATGGGACATGACGAGCCCCGTACAGCAGTCTATCATGAAGATAAAAGAAGCCGTTCCCGACATGGTCGTCGTGGCAGACACGTGTATGTGCGAATACACGAGCCACGGCCATTGCGGTCAGCTCTGCGGTCACGACGTCGACAACGATGCCACGCTCGCACTCCTTGCGAAAACGGCAGTCAGCCAAGCGCAGGCAGGCGCCGACATCATCGCGCCGAGCGATATGATGGACGGCAGAGTCGCGGCGATCCGCGCCGCACTCGACGAAAACGGCTTTACCGATATCCCCATCATGTCGTACACCGTCAAATACGCCTCGGCATACTACGGCCCGTTCCGTGACGCGGCAGACTCCGCGCCGCAGTTCGGCGACCGCCGTTCGTATCAGATGGACCCTGCCAACGTGCGCGAAGCAATGAAAGAAGTCGAGCTCGACCTCGCGGAAGGCGCCGACATCATCATGGTAAAACCTGCGCTGGCATACCTCGACGTCGTACGTGCCGTCCGCGAATCCATCGACAGACCGGTTGCCGTCTACAACGTCAGCGGTGAATACGCGATGGTCAAAGCGGCCGCGGCCAACGGCTGGATAGAAGAAAAACGCATCGTCCTTGAGACGCTTC
>JAFPBC010000176.1 GCA_017390595.1 Selenomonadales bacterium
CCTCAAAAACCTCTACTCGGCAGCGAACATCGATATGTCGCACCAGTTCACGCAGGCCCTCAAAGCCAAAGCTATCATGAAACGCGACAAAGACTACGTCGTCCGCGAAGGCCAAGTCGTCATCGTAGACGAATTCACGGGTCGTCTTATGTTCGGTCGCCGTTATTCGGACGGTCTCCATCAGGCGATCGAAGCAAAAGAAGGCGTGAAGATCGAACGCGAAAGCCAGACGCTCGCGTCCATCACGTTCCAGAACTACTTCCGTATGTATGACAAATTGAGCGGTATGACAGGTACTGCCAAAACGGAAGAAGGCGAGTTCGTAAAAATCTACAACTTGCCGGTCGTCGTGATCCCGACGAACAAAGAGATCAGAAGAACAGACTTCCCTGATGTCATCTATAAAACGAAAGCGGCGAAATATCGCGCCGTTGTCAAGGCGATCAAAGAGCTCCACGAAAAAGGTCAGCCGGTACTCGTCGGTACGACTTCTATCCGTCAGTCGGAAGCACTCAGCGCAGAGCTTCACAAAGCGCGTATCCCGCATCAGGTCCTCAATGCGAAATACCATGAGATGGAAGCAGAGATCATCAGCGAAGCAGGTCAGCTCGGTGCGGTCACCATCGCAACGAACATGGCAGGCCGCGGTACGGACATCGTGCTCGGTGAAGGCGTGCCTGAAGTAGGCGGTCTTCATATCCTCGGTACGGAGCGTCACGAAAGCCGTCGTATCGACAACCAGCTCCGCGGTCGTGCAGGCCGTCAGGGCGACCCGGGCTCGTCGAGATTCTACCTCTCGCTCGAAGACGATCTCATGCGTCTCTTCGGTTCGGAAAACATCGCGACGATGATGGATAAACTCGGTATGGACGAAGACGAACCGATCGAGCATAAACTCATCACGCGTTCTGTCGAAAAAGCACAGAAAAAAGTCGAAGCACGCAACTTCGATATTCGTAAACACGTCCTCCAGTTCGACGATGTTATGAACCAGCAGCGTGAAGTCATCTACGGACAGCGCCACAAAATTTTGTCGGGCGAAAGCATGAAAGAAAACATCTTCGACATGGTCGAACAGATCATCGACGAAGGTATGGAAAAATACACGAACGAAAAAGTTTATCCGGAAGATTGGCAGACGGAAGAAATGGAAGAGTACTGCAAAGAGTACTTCCTTCCTGCGAACCGCTTGACGCCGAGCATGATGGAAAAACTCAGCTTCATGGAACTTCGCGAAGAGCTTCTTAAAATTGCCAACGACCTCTATACCGAAAAAGAACAGGCGTTCGGCGAAGTCAATATGCGCGAGCTCGAGAAGATCGTTATGCTCAAAGTTGTTGACAGCAAGTGGATGGAGCATCTCGACAACATGGACATCATGCGCGAAGGTATCGGTCTTCGTGCGTACGGTCAGCGTGACCCGCTCGTAGAGTACAAGATCGAAGCGTTCGATATGTTCCAGGGCATGATCCAGCGTATCCAGCATGAAGTCGTACGCTTCATGTTCCGTGTAACGATCGCGGAACCTGCCGAAGAAGGCGAACAGCAGGCATAAGCACAGCTTGTGCAGAAGATGGGCAAAGAAAGGTTGAATTCAACGTGATGTTAGAAGACTTGCGAACTCAGATCGCAGAAACAGAACGAAAGATAAATGAAATGCGTGCTTCTCTCGACATCGGTGGGAAAGAAGAACAAGTCGGAGAGCTCGAATATAAGATCAGCGAACCGGGTTTCTGGGACAATGCCGACAAAGCACAGGCTGTCATGCAGGAGCTCAATGCGCTGAAACTCGTCGTGGAAACACACGCAAAAATGAAAAATCAGTTTGAAGATATGCAGATGCTCTGGGAGATGGGCATGGAAGAAGGCGACGAAAGCGTATACGAAGAAGTCGTAGCGATCCTCGATGATATCCGTGCACAGCTTGAGAAGCTCGAACTCGACCTTCTCCTCTCGGGCGAACATGATGCGAACAACGCGATCCTCACGCTCCACGCGGGTGCGGGCGGAACGGAAGCGCAAGACTGGACGCAGATGCTTATGCGTATGTATATCCGCTGGGCTGAGAAAAAAGGCTACAAAGTCGAAACGCTCGAATTCCTCGTCGGTGACGAAGCAGGTATGAAGAGCGCAACGCTCATGATAACGGGTCATAACGCATATGGTTACTTGAAATCGGAAAAAGGCGTACATCGTCTCGTACGTATCTCGCCGTTCGATGCGAACAGTCGTCGTCAGACGTCGTTCTCGGCCATCGACGTTATGCCTGAGATCGATGATAACGTAGAGATCGACCTCAACCCTGCCGATATCAAGGTAGACACGTATCGTGCCAGCGGTGCGGGCGGTCAGCACATCAACAAAACAGACTCCGCCGTTCGTATGACGCATATGCCGACAGGCGTCGTCGTACAATGTCAGAGCGAACGTTCGCAGATCCAAAACCGCGAACAATGTATGAAACTCCTTCGTGCAAAACTGTACGAACTCGAACAACAAAAACAAGAAGCTGCCATGGCTGAGATCGCTGGCGATTATCAAGCCATCGAATGGGGCAGCCAGATCCGCTCGTACGTATTCCATCCGTACAGCATGGTCAAAGACCATCGTACGAACGAAGAAACGAGCAATACACAAGCCGTCATGGACGGTGAGATCGATGCGTTCATCGAAGCATACCTTGCGATGAACAGCCGAAAGGCAAAACCGGAGGCGTAAACAAATGCGCGAAGAAAAACGCGAATACGTACGCATGACACCAATGAGATGTTTGTTGGTCGGGCTGGCGCTTATCGTGCTTACAAGCAGCATCACGTTACCGATCGCGGCGAAGACCATCATCGAGAACAGTCTGAGAGAGTCTGTGCAAGTGCGAGAAGTCGTTGCCTCGGTCTATGTCGACAGACACAGCCGATATGACCTTCCGTTTGAGCTTCTCGAAGGCAAGGCTGATGATATCTATATCGATAGTAAGGACGTACAAGTCGGCAAATTGCTCTGCTCGCGGATCAATGTGTCGGCGCATGATGTAGACGTCGATATGTCGCGACTTGCAGAGGACGGCACTTTCGTCTTTGAATATCTCGGCGAAGTTTCTGCCGGCATCGAGATCAAAGAAGAAGAACTTGCCAAAACGCTCGAACAGTCGGTAGAGAAGCTGTCGAATGTCACGGTACACATCACACCGTCGGGCGTTGAAGCAGAAGGTGACTATATGCTCGGCAAACTGCCTGTGCGTATTTCACTTACGGGACAGCTCGTCGGCCGCGGTAACAAGATATATTTTGTCAGTGAACGCGCTGCGTTAAAACATGCCATCGGAAAAATATCTGCCAATGTCAAAACAGACGTAGAGCTGGCAGAACTGTCATCTCTGCCGTTTGCGGTGCGGGTGACGAATGTCAGCAAGTTCGATGGAAAAGTATCTGTTCGCGTTGAAAAAGAAGACACATCCACAAAGCAAAAGACCAAATAAGATTCAGCGATTCATTATGAGGTGGAAGATCGGTGAAACAATTTACGTATAACAAACTGCTCGTAGCCCTTGTCATGCTTGGTTTTATCGCCTCGCTCATCATCGGCTGGCAGCGGTATCAAGTAGAATATCAGAATACTGTCGTAGACTTGGTGGCAGAATATGATGATGTCGTCAAGACAGCCGCTATCGAAGGTGTCGACGAAGATGAATTCTTCCGTCAGCTCAAAGATGCAGGCGTCACCTCGGTCGCAGTCTACGAAACGACACTTGCCAGACTGCATGAACGC
>JAFPBC010000177.1 GCA_017390595.1 Selenomonadales bacterium
AGCTGTTTTGCCGAGGAGTCGACATGACAGACATCGACTTCTCCGCGTCGAAGCTGCATCGCCATGACGTTGGAGTCGGGGACGATCTTATAAAAGAGCGTCTTGATATGAGGTGCGCCCTTATGATAGCTGTCATTGGCGGCGAAACGAAGGTACTGCGCCTTTTTCCACTCGACGAGCCGATACGGACCCGTACCGACAGGCGCGATACGCGGTGCTTCTTCTCTGAGGTTCTGCACCTTCTGCCAGATATGTTTCGGCAGGATAGAGATGCCCGCCACACGCGCAAGGAACGCGCTGTCTGCCTTCGCCAAACGGAACGTAACTTCGTTGCCGCTTGCCGTCACACGCTCGATGTTCGCAAGCTCACGCGCATCGATATAACCGTTTCGTTTATCGCGTGCCATATCGAATGTGAATACGACATCGTCCGCCGTAAACGGCTGTCCGTCATGCCACGTGATGCCGTCCTTCAGGCGGAACGTATAGACCTTGCCGCCGCTTGAGACCGTCCATGCTTCGGCAAGGTCGCCCGTCATCTTTTTGTCGCCGTTTACGCAGACGAGCGCGTCATAGATAAGGCTCTGCACCTCGGTCGAGGCGCTGTCTGTCCCGATGAGCGGATGCAGACTGTGCGGCTCGGTCAATGCACCGTACACGATACGGTCAGCCGATGTACGCTCGGTATCGCTTGCGCACCCTGCAAGCATCACCATGCACAATATTGTCATCAATCCTACAAAGAATCTTACAAAACTCTTTCGTTTTTTCACGAATATCCCTTCTGTTCGTTCATATTGATACAAGGCAGAAGCCTTGTTTCTTCTGCGTCATAGCTATCATTCCATGTTTCGATACTTCTTGATTCTTTCTGTCTATCATTTCTACGTTGTAAGGTTTTTCCCCTCTTTTTCGTGCAGAGAAAGGAGATATTTTTTATCTTGCCGCACACAAAAAAAGACCGCCCTTTGCGAGCGATCTTTTCTTTCTCATTATTCGTAGCGGAGTGCTTCGATAGGGTCGAGTTTGGCGGCTTTTCTCGCGGGGTAGAATCCGAAGAATACGCCGATGGCGAGCGAGAAGCCAAACGAGAGCAATATCGACCACGGTGCGATATATGTGTTCCAGCCTGCGAGTGCCGATATGACTTCGGAGGCTATGACACCGAAGATGATGCCGATCGTTCCGCCGACGAGGCAGATGACGGATGCTTCGATGAGGAACTGGTTACGGATGTCGTTATATTTGGCACCGAGCGATTTGCGGATACCGATCTCGCGTGTACGTTCGGTGACGGATACGAGCATGATGTTCATGATGCCGATACCGCCGACGAGGAGCGATATGGCCGCTGTGATACCGAGGAGCATGGTGATGGTGGTGGTGGTATCGTTCATGGCGTTGATCATTTCTGTCATGTTGCGCACGTTGAAGTCGTCTTCTTTGTCGGGAGTGATCTCATGTCGCTGACGAAGAAGCTCGGTGACGTCTGCTTGGATCTGTGTCAAGACGTTGGTGTTCTCGCCTTGGATGGAGATACGGTTGATGTGCGTGATGCCGAGCATACGTTCCTGTGCTGTGGTGATGGGGATGATGACGGTGTCGTCCTGGTCTTGCCCCATACCGGACTGGCCTTTTTCTTCAAGGATACCGATGACGCGGAACGGCGCGTCGTTGATACGGACGGTACGGCCGATGGCGGTACTTTCGCCGAAGAGGTTTTCGACGACGGTCTGACCGAGGACGGCGACACGTTCTCTGCCTACGAGGTGTCGGTCGGTGATGAAGGTACCTTCGGCTACGGCTCTGTCTTGTACGATGGCATATTCGGGCGTCGTGCCTGCCAGGGAGCTGATCCAGTTCTGGTTACCGACGACCATGTTGGCCGAGCCGTTGACGATCGGTGCTACGGCACGGATGCCATCTATCGATTTTTCAATGGCCTGTGCGTCTTTGAGCGTGAGCGTCTGGTTGGAGCCCGCGGCACCGCGTACGCCCGAGGCGGATACGTTGCCCGGCGATACCATGATCATGTTGCTGCCGAGCGACGAGAGGTTCGATTCGACACGTTCTTTGACACCCATCCCGATGGATACGAGCGTGATGACGGCGGCAACACCGATGATGATGCCGAGCATCGTGAGGAGCGAGCGGACTTTGTTGTCTTTGAGGCTGGTGAGAGCCATTGTGAATCCTTCCCAGATCATACTGTCGCCTCCTCTGCCCGTTTCGGTTTTTCGTTATAACGGTCGGAATCTATCTTGCCGTCTTTGAATACGATGACGCGTTGTGCGTATTCGGCGATGTCGGGTTCGTGTGTGACCATGACGATGGTGTGTCCTGCTTGGTGCAGTTCGGTGAAAAGTGCCATGATCTCGTAGCTCGACTTGGTATCGAGGTTGCCTGTCGGTTCGTCGGCGATGATAAGCGGCGGACGATTGATGAGCGCACGTGCGATGGCGATACGCTGACGTTGACCGCCCGATACTTCGTTCGGTTTGTGGTTGACGCGTTTGGCGAGGCCGACTTTGCCGAGTGCTTCTTCGGCGCGTTCGATGCGTTCTTTGGCAGGAACGCCTGCGTAGATGAGCGGAAGTGCGACGTTCTGTGCGGCGGTGAGCTTCGGCAGAAGGTTGAAGTTCTGAAATACGAAGCCTATTTTCGAGTTGCGCACAGAGGCGATGTCGTCTTCGTTCATTTGGCTGACTTCGATGCCGTCTAAAAGATACGAGCCGAGGCTCGGTCTGTCGAG
>JAFPBC010000023.1 GCA_017390595.1 Selenomonadales bacterium
AACCACTTTTGATTATTTTAACTGTATATAAAATTCTATTTCTACCCATACTATTAGTGTAAAATTCCCCTCTCTTTTTGGGGCGGCTTCGGTCGCCTCTTTTTTCTACCCAATAATAATAACGATACAAAAAGGACTAAGAGAATTACTATTTCTCAGTCCTTTTTTAATATCTTCATTTATTTTCTTTGTCGGAATCTTTTTTCCCGAATACATCACCGAATTCGCGTGCAGCAAAGTTTTTGACCTTTTCTTTTGCTTCGTGTAAGCTGCCTGTACTCATGATCAAAAATCCGATACCACCTACGATTGCGATCCCAACGACCCACATAATAGAACGCATGCTTCCCGATGTTGATGCATTCGTACTTGCGGAGACTCCGGCTGCTTCAGCGACCGCGCCTGCCGCTTCTGCTTTTTTCATCAAAACAGGCGGGATAGCATCGGCAAACATTGCTATTCCCTTCTCTGCTTCTTCGCGACTGTTCGTATGTGCTCCTGCCTCTATCAACATTGATCTGGGATGCAGATCTTGATTGTAATCCCCGCCTTTGGCAAAGAAGATACCTTTTACCAAGCCCGGATGGACTTTATCGGAAGCGGCTTTGAGCTGTAATGCATATTCTTCAATCTGTTCGCTCGTTGCGCCGTACTTACCTACAACAAGCTGAAGTTTAGCGACTTTTTCATTGCTGACAACGCCCGCATAGACATCAGGAGGTGTTGCGTCACGATGGATATCAAAGATGGCATCAGGAGCATTCTTGATAAGGTTTACTGCTGTCCTGCGCGATCGCTCATATGCCATATCATCATGGGGATTGTGAACGGTGTCGGAATGCGTTACCTCGATGCCATGTGCCTCAAGAGCCGTGGCAAATGCATTTCCGACTTCAATGATACCACCCTTACCGTTGATACTATCTGTACCATCACTTGGTTTATACGATTCGTCTGTATGCGTATGATAAATGGCAACCTTAGGCACATCAGCGGCTTCTGCCACCGAGCTTTCCATGCACGCGTACGAATGGATATCATAAGGTATCATCGCTACTCGCCCTATGAGATGCGCTTTTGCTCTACCTTCCTCCACTTTATCGATCTGATATCGCATATTGTCTTCCGTAATAAACTGATCGCCGACACGCACATGCCAACCTGTTACATAAACGATACGATCATCTTCGTTGTATATCTCATAATGAGAAGCATATGTCTCTGTTGTCAGCAAAAAAAGAGAGCATATCAAAAGCAATACAATACGTTTCATTATGACTCCCCTTTCTCCTCAGAACATCCCTCGGCAGATTTTGATTTTGATACCATTCTCAATTTTCGCTCCTTGCCATCGGGAGTCAATTCTTCACTAAATTCATAGATATCTGCGGTCCTTCTCATCGCCAACGAATCATTTTTCGCCATACGCTCGCGGGTCTCACCGATACATTCAGCAGTCATAACAGCTACTAATCCCGCGATCATGATCACGTCAAACGCACCTGCACCACCGATAGCTGTCGTACCCACAACACCGCTTGTCAACAGCATCCCCATATGCAAAAGATCACTCAAGACGATCCCCATCACGCCACCGATAAAAGCACTTCGTCGCGACCTGCCAAACAGATACGCAACAAGACCTGCCGCAATACCATAGAACAACTTAGGATCAATAAACATCGTTTCAGGTTCATTCGGCATATATCGCGAACCGAGAAAAACAAGCGTTCCGACAATGACTGCTGATAAAATCGCACGTAATCGTTCGCGCATCGTATCGGCCTTTATAATAAGCCAACCACATAACAATATCGGTATAAGCGCACCACCAATATTGATCGTCAAGACGGACGGTGAAGACATGATAGGAATATCAAAAAAACTACCAATACCAATTGCCAAGAGCAAAATGATCGCTTGTTTATCGGTCAAACGCATCCTGTCAAGAATACGTTGCGCTGTACCGAAATAAACAAGAGCCAATACCACGAGCAGCGTTATCATCCCCAAAGGCATTTTATCACGCTCCTTTTTTATTGCTCTGTTATTGTGTCCGCAATCAATATCTACCATACATAAAATTATCGCCTATCATAGTGTGGTAATATACAAAAAAGACCTTTTCAATAATGAAAAGGTCTTTTACTTTTACTATATATGTTTGTTTGGTCGGAACGACAGGATTTGAACCTGCGACCTCTACCACCCCAAGATAGCGCTCTACCAAACTGAGCTACGTCCCGAACAATACTAGATTATTATACCCTGTTTTCGAGAGATAATCAAGTATTATTTTGGTGAGATTCTTACACCTTTTTCAGCGACTTGAAGGACGACATATCGGGCTTCTACATCATTTTGATTGAAGCCTTTTACCATTGCTTGACCGATATCATCGGGATTTTTTTCGGCGAATGCAATAAGGGACGGGCCTGCACCGCTGATGACGCAACCGTATGCACCTGCTTCTTTTGCAAGCGGAACAACGTCTTCCATGCCTTTTATGAGAGGCATACGATACGGTTGATGCAGTTTGTCTTCCAGGGCTTGCGACAAGTATTCGTATTTACCTTGGCTTAATGCTGTAACGAGCAATGCTGTTCTGCTTAAGTTGAATATCGCATCTTCGCGAGGAACTTGTATAGGCAATACACTGCGTGCCGTTTTCGTTGCGAGATGGAATTCGGGGATCGCTACGATCATGTAGAGCGGTTTCGGTGGCATAAAACGCAAGTAGGACGGTTTGTCGCCTTCCATGATGCTGACGGTGATACCGCCAAAGATAGCAGGTGCAACGTTGTCGGGATGACCTTCCATTTCGGTTGCAAGCTCAAACAGGTCGTGACGAGTCAGTTTGCTTCCGCTGAGCTCATTTGCAGCAAAAAGACCACCGACGATAGCGGCTGCGCTACTGCCCATACCACGTGCAAGAGGAATGTTATTCTCCATTTTAAGGCGAAGACCTTTGCATGTGTGTCCTACGCGCTCAAATACCTTATCAATTGCTTGACAGACGATATTGTCGCGTGTTGCTGGAATGATGCCTTCTCCTTCGCCGCTTACTTCAAGCTGAATTTCATCAGTGTCAAGTTCTGTTACTTCAAGTTCGTTGTAGTAAGTACAGGCGATACCGATGGAGTCGAAACCGGGACCGCAGTTTGCAGTCGTTGCCGGGATTTTTACTTTGATGGTTTTCACGAACATAGCCTCCTTTTATTCGTTAGCTTCATGTACGCGAATTACGTTGCTGATTTCCGTCACGACAGGCAAGGCTTCGATCTTAGCGAGTGCTTCGCGGATAGCTGCATTTTTGACTGTGTAAGTAACGAATACGATTTCTGCGCAGTTGTTGACTTTGCGTTTCTGGATGACAGAATTCAAACTGATATTTTCTTCCGAAAGAAGACCTGCGATTTTTGCGAATACGCCCGGCTCATCTTTAACCAGCAAGCGAACGTAGAATGCCGACTGGCTTTCTTCGATCGGGCAGATTTTTTTATTTTCGTAGCAAGTGCAAAGGACACGTGCTTTGACATCGTGCTGGATGTTTCTGGTGACTTCCATGATATCGCCGATAACTGCGCTGGCAGTCGGAAGTTCGCCTGCACCTCTGCCGTAGAACATTGTATTGCCTACTGCATCGCCTGTTACGAAGATCGCATTGAATACATCGTTGACGGATGCGATCGGGTGCGAATTCGGGATGAACGTCGGATGTACGCGTACCTCTACGCCATTTTCGGGATCTTCTTTTGCGATACCGAGAAGTTTGATAACATAGCCGAGTTCGCGTGCGTTGGCAATGTCTTCCGGCGAGATCTTAGTGATACCTTCAACATAGACATCGTCTACCGTGATACGCGAGTTGTATGCAATCGATGCGAGAATAGCGATTTTACGGGCAGCATCAAGACCTCCGACATCTGCTGTCGGATCAGCTTCGGCATATCCTTTTGCCTGTGCTTCGGCAAGAACTGTCTGATAATCGACATTCTCACGCGTCATTTTGGTAAGCATATAGTTTGTCGTGCCGTTGATAATACCCATGATCTCTTCGATCTTGTTACCGATAAGACAGTCTTTCAATGGGTGGATGATCGGGATACCGCCACCGACGCTTGCTTCGAACATGACATCGAGATTGTTCTTTTCTGCAATGTCGAAGAGTTCTTTACCGTATTTTGCAATAACGTCCTTGTTGGCCGTTACGAGATGTTTGCCGTTAGAAAGTGCGCGTACCATATAGTCACGAGAAGGATTCTCGCCACCCATCAATTCAACAACGATATCGATCTCGGGATCATCGAGAATATCGCTTGCGTTTGTCGTAAGCATTTCTTTCGGCAGAACGCGTTCTTTGTCAAGACTGCGTACCAATGCTTTGGTCACTTCGATTTTGGCACCGACTTTTTTTGCAATGTCCTCTTGATTTTTTTTGAGTATTTTTACAACACCTGTTCCGACCGTTCCGAGGCCGAGGATGCCGATTTTAATTGTTTTTTCCATTGGAATTACCCCCTTGTTTTATTCTTGTCCCAGGACTTCGATTCGTTTGACACCTTCGATAAGACGAAGTTTGTCTAATAATGCTTCAAGGTCGATGACTAAGTCGATCGTTTCAATAGAGATCGTTGCATTGGCAACACCTTGAAGCGGAATACCTTGGTTGATCGTCAATACACTACCGTGTTCACATGCGATCGTGTTGAGTACTTTAGAAAGTACACCTGATTTGTGTTCTAATAGGAGCGTTAAGGTTACGATCTTTTCTTTGCTTGCTTCATAGAACGGGAATACGAAGTCTTTGTACTTATAATAGGCACTGCGACTTAAGTCCATCTTTTCAACTGCTTCATTGATCGTACGCACTTCACCGCGTTTAAGCATATCTTTTACTTTGATCGTTTTTTTGATCGCTTCGGGAAGAATTTCTTCGCGTACAAGATAAAATAAAGATTGGTCTTTATTCATATTTATTACCTCGTTTCCTCTTGAAGGATAAATTTCTTCTAACAGTAGACATTATACCACTGTTCATCCCCTGTGTACAAGAGTTTTTTTATAAATTTTATAAAAAGAAACGACTCGGTAGTTTTTAGCTACCGAGTCGTTATTATTCAGAATATGATACAGATCAGGCCACCGTTGCCGTCGTTGACGATCTTGGTAAGAGTGTCGCGTATTTTTATTTGTGCATTTTCAGGCATATCGGCAAGTTTGTTTTGGATACCTTCTCGAACGAGTGAGTTGAGGGATTTGCCGAATAGGTTGGTACGCCAGATGCGATCGGGTTCTCCTTCGAATTCTTTCATTAAATATTGTATCAATTCTTCGCTTTGTTTTTCTGTGCCGAGGATCGGGGCGATCTCTGCTTCGACATCTGTACGAATGATATGAAGTGACGGTGCGGAAGCTTTTAATCGTACCCCGAATCGATTACCGTTTTTGATGATCTCGGGTTCTTCCAATATCATCTCATCTACTTGTGGTGTAACGATGCCATAGCCGTTTTCTTTTGCGTCAGACAGCGCAGAAGCAAGTTTGTCATACTCTTGCTTAGCCGCGGCAAGTTCGCGCATCAGACGCAAAATATGGTGGTCTCCTTCTATTGTGAATCCTGTCAGCTCTTGTGTAACTTCGTAGAAAAGAGAATGTTTTGCGGTAATATCTATTATGGCTACTCCACTACCGAGATCCATGTTTTCTAAAATGACATTTTCGATAAACTGTTCTTCCGATAGGAGCTGGATAGCTCCGTCGATATCACGCAAACGACGGATATCTTGTGTGACTTCTTGTACAGCATGATTGAATTTTTCGTGCAGCCAATGTTCTTCTTCCAGTTCTTCTACCCATTTTGGAAGGAGGATATTGACTTCCTTAACAGGAAATTCGTAGAGTACTTCTTGCAATATCCCGTATACGTCTTCATATGTAAGTTGTGCGCAATCCATAGGCAAAACAGGTACGTTGTACAGCGTTTCCATTTCGTTGGCGAGAGAGCGGGTCGCAGGATCATTCGGGCGGTTCGTGTTTAAGATAACGAGAAATGGTTTTTCGAGTTCCTTCAGTTCTTCGATCACGCGGCTTTCAGCCTCAGTATAATTGTCGCGCCCAAGATCGGTCACGCTGCCGTCGGTCGTTATAACCAGTCCAATTGTTGAATGTTCTGTAATTACTTTTTTTGTTCCGATCTCTGCTGCCTGTTGGAATGGTATTTCTTCTTCAAACCAAGGTGTGAGTACCATGCGAGGCCCCGATTCTTCTTCGTATCCGAGTGCTCCCTCTACTGTATAACCGACACAATCAACGACACGTACTTTGACAGCGACATTCTCTTTGATATCGATCTCTATTGCTTCGTTCGGAATAAACTTTGGCTCGGTCGTCATGATCGTTTTGCCTGCCGCACTTTGCGGAAGCTCATCTTTGGCACGCTCTTTTTCGTATGGATCGTTGATATTCGGGAGAACCATCGTCTCCATAAACCGTTTGATAAATGTTGATTTTCCTGTACGTACAGGCCCTACTACACCGATATAAATATCGCCGTCGGTGCGTTCGGCAATATCGCTGAACAAATCAAACTTTTCCATCTGCTTCACTCCCTGTTTATTCTTCTTTGCACGGACGGCAGCTATCTGACGCAGTCCGCCTCCCCTATCCCATTTATCACGGAAGGCATCGCAAAATATTTGTTTGGTTCAATATATGACAAGAAGATAAAAATATGCCGTAGAGGAAATGTTTTCTCATATAAAAAAGAAAACGGATACAGTTGTTTCTGTATCCGTAGTTCGGTATTTATGCTGTTAGTCGAGTTCGTACTCGATGCGGTAGTTGCGATATTTATCACAAATAATGCGAATTGCCGTTGTGATGGCTTTTTTGGCATTGCCTTGATAAATGCGGTCGATCATTTGGCAGAGCGGCTCGGGACCGTCGTTTAAGTTATATCCGTTGATGGCATGAGAGATATGTTTTGACGCCAAATGTGTAGCAAGCGTACAATCTGCTTCGATAATAAGGCCTGTGTCTACGTTGACCAAGACTGTAATAGCAACCGTTTTATATAGTTCGCTGGCTGTTATACCTGCGGGAAGTTTGGCATATCCGGAGAAGAGAACGAGATTCGTGTCCATGATTGACCTCCTTAGTGAATACTGAGGCTTTTTACAGCAACGTTTACTTCAAGTACTGTCAGCCCTGTCATAGCTTCTACGACTTCTTTGATCTTAGCTTGTGTTGCTTTGACTACTTCGTGGATACGATAGCCGTATCGAATCGTTACATCGAGCGAGACTGATACACCACGATCTTGTTCTTGCATATTTTTGATGCGAACTTGTGAGGTTTTGGTGATCTCACATTCATGAGTCGCTACATGATCGACGATAGACGCGATAGCCGCATCGGAGATGAGCAATTTGCCGTAGTAGCTAAAAGCAGGACGCACGATAGACTTTTCACCGACTCGTCTGCGACGACGATTTTTCGACGACGTGAAGAATATTTCAAGTGCGGAAAAATGCTCTTTCAACTCGATATTCGGTACAGGAATAATATGCTTTCCTTCTTTAAGGCGAGATTCGCGAGCTTTTGCGATCTCACGTTGCGTAGCGATATCATGGATATAGATAAATTGACTGATCGCAGGCAGGTGCAAAACCTTGGCGATCTTGTTGACCATATTGTTTGATGTGCCGAGGATCAATATCTTCTGCGGTTTTACACGTGCAATTGCATCACGTACCTCTTGCGCGTGATCGTCATGCGTGAAAATAGCACGTCGAACAGCCTGTATCTTGCTTGCTTCTTTTTTTGCGGAATGACCTGCTATGATCTTGCTATCTTTAATTAAAATACCATCATCTATGATGGTGTCGACCTTATGTTCATGGGCAACCGTCAGTGCGCGATGGCTTTTACCTGTTCCGCTTGGCCCTACTAATGCAATGACTTCCATAAATCCTCCTGCACCTATTCTTGCTGCTCGTTTAATCTTATTTGCAGTGCATCGGCATACGATATATCAGTATTCCATATTCCGAGTTTTTCGGGGAATCTGCCTCTCATTCCGTGAAAATCCGATCCGCCCGTGACCAGGCATCGTCTGTCTTTGGCAATCACTTCGAGGCGACCTCTGCAAGCCAAATCGTTTTTTGGATGATATATTTCGATGCCATCAATGCCTGCATCAAGAACGGCATTGATACATTGTGCATTCTTAATAATTCCCGGATGAGCCAAAATACTGATGCCGCCGATCTCGTGCATCAGATCTATTACCTCCGTATATTCGGGCTTAGTACGTGGAATAAATACTGGCCCACCACTATATAAGAGCTTCTCAAATACTTCTCCAACTGTGGAAAAATATCCTTTTTGAATGAGGATCTTAGCCAGATGTGGTCTTCCCCACGAAAGAGCAGAACCTGTTGCTTGATGGAGATCCTCCATCGTAATAGCATATCCCCTATCGTTCAAACGAGAAAGCATCTTGAGCAATCTTTCCTTGCGTAAGACAGATATATTATCTACCATTGCAAGCAGTTTAGGGTGCTTCACATTACACATATATCCCAAGATGTGTATCTCTTCACCGAGACAATTACAGCTGAACTCAATTCCTGCGATAACATTGATACGTGTTTCTTTCTCGGTATCAAGCGTGATAATACCACCGACCGTATCATGATCGGTAATCGCGATCGTAGACAACCCTACTGCGATCGCTTGCTCAACGATCTCGGCAGGAGAATAAATACCATCCGATGCAGTTGTATGGATATGAAGATCAGCTACACGCATAAAAGACACCCATTTCTTTTTTGACTCTTATTATAATATTATATCACAAAAATATTCAAATTGGGAATCCCAGAAGGTGATGTATACATGGTGTCACAGATAATATGGAAATGTGTGTAAAGTCCTATTTTGATCATCAACAGTAATGCAATAGTGTATCTCGGTAAAAATAAAAAACACGACCCGAAAATCGAATCGTGTTTTGGCCCTTTTATTAACGTGGTTCAACGATCAGCTTCATTGCTGTACGTTCTTCGCCTTCTATCATAATATCGGTAAATGCCGGTATACAGATAAGATCAACTCCATGCGGTGCTACGAATCCTCTTGCGATTGCTACTGCTTTGACTGCTTGATTTAACGCGCCTGCCCCAATTGCTTGAATCTCGGCACTGCCACGCTCTCTCAGCACGCCTGCTAATGCCCCTGCAACAGAATTGGGATTCGATTTCGCTGATACCTTTAAGACTTCCATTTCTTTTTAGTACCCTCCTTTGATTGAGAAAAATCTTGCTATCTTCAGCTCTCTGTAAAATATATTCTATTTTTAGCAAAAAATTCCTGCTGGATTTCCTAAAAAATTCCTTTTATTGTAAAATTTCTTTGATTCGTTCGATGGAGATGGCTTTGCCGCTTTTTTCATCAAATTCGATGATGACAGCACAGAAGACTTTTTCACCGGTAGCAGGTTTAAATCGTACAGGAAGCCCCGTGCGGAACTGTTGGATAACGATATCCTTGTCAACACCAAGGATAGAATTCCAAGCACCTACCATGCCAAGATCGGTGATATATGCTGTTTGACTGGGC
>JAFPBC010000178.1 GCA_017390595.1 Selenomonadales bacterium
GAAATTCTTATGCCCTAAAAGCATAAGATGTCTTGTTTTTTTGGGAAGAAAGGAGTACACAGGGAGGTGTCATACTCATAATTCGAAAGAATTGCGATTAGCTTTCGGATTAAAATGCAGATTAACATCATTACTTTTTCACGCAATAATAAAACTTAATAAAAATTTGAGGGGTGTTTTCAAAGATGTGGACTCAAACATATGACCCGATGGGCGGTCAGGTTCTCTCTGCACTCGTTGCAGCGATTCCGCTTATCGTATTGTTGTTCCTTCTCGGTGTAAGACGTACACCGGCACACATTGCAGCTCCGATTGGTCTCCTTTGCGGTGTAGCAGTTGCAGTTGCAGTATGGGGCATGCCTATGGGCCTCGCTATCAACTCCATTTTCAATGGTGCAGTATTCGGTTTGTTCCCGATCGTATGGATCGTTGTTACCGCTATCTGGGTATACAACATGACTGTTGAATCGGGCGAATTCGAAATCATTAAAAACTCCTTGGCTTCGATCACAGCTGACCGTCGTTTGCAGGCTACTTTCGTAGCATTCGCATTCGGTTCCTTCCTCGAAGGTACGGCTGGTTTCGGTACTCCGGTTGCTATCACGGCAGCAATGCTCACTGGTCTCGGCTTCAACCCGATCTATGCAGCAGCTGTTTGCTTGATCGCTAACACGGCTCCGGTTGCTTTCGGTGGTATCGGTATTCCGGTTATCGTATTGTCGCAGGTTTCCGAACTCGACATCATGCACCTCAGCCAGATCATCGGCCGTCAGTTGCCGTTCCTTTCCATCATCGTTCCGCTTTGGGTAGCAGTAACGATGTCCGGTTGGAAACGCTCGATGGAAGTTCTTCCGGCTCTCTTGGTTGCAGGTTGCTGCTTCGCAGGTACGCAGTTCTACACGGCTAACTTCATTAGCCCGTACCTCCCGGACATCACGTCCGCAGCTGTTACGATCATCGGTCTTTTGGTATTCCTCAAAGTTTGGAAACCGAAAAACATCTGGAAATTCCCGGATGAAGTTGATGATGGTAAAGGCGCAGTAGAACTCAAATACAGCATGGGTGAAGTTGTTCGCGCATGGTTCCCGTTCGTTCTCCTCGCTGTATTCGTATTCGCTTGGGGTCTCGATGCTGTTAAAGCTATCCTCGCTCCGACGAACATCTCCTTCGCATGGCCTGGTCTCCACAACGAAGTTATCAAAACGGCTCCGATCGTTGCTCAAGACGCTCCGTATGCTGCTAAATACACGTTCCAGTGGCTCTCCGCTGGTGGTACGGCAATCCTCATTTCGGGTATCTTGTCCGTATTCGTAATTCCGAACTATGGCTTCGGTAAAGCAATTCCGTGCTTCTTCAAAACGATCTACACGCTTCGTTGGGCTATCTGGACGATCGCTATCATCCTCGGTCTCGCATACCTCTTGAACTACAGCGGTATGAGCTCGACGATGGGTCTTGCAATGACGAAAACGGGTGCTCTCTATCCGTTCTTCGCTCCGGTACTCGGCTGGTTGGGCGTATTCCTCACTGGTTCTGACACGTCCGCAAACGCACTCTTCGGTGCTTTGCAGCGTACGACTGGTGAACAGCTCGGCGTTGACCCGTACCTCATGACGGCTGCTAACTCCTCCGGTGGTGTTTGCGGTAAAATGATCTCGCCGCAGTCCATCTCGGTTGCTTGCGCAGCTACGGGTATGGTTGGTCAGGAAGGTGCGATCCTCCGTAAAACGGTTGCTCACTCCTTCGCAATGTTGATCGTTCTTTGTATCATGACGTATCTCCAGGCTACGGTTCTCCACTGGATGCTTCCTGCATACGAAGCAGTAGTAAAATAATTCAAACTTACTCCCATTAAACTTATGATGTTAAATCGCATTTACTCTCGGCATAGCCTTTGTGCTATGCCGATTTTTTTTGTCTTTTTTGCGATATGAGAAAGAAGCAGTGAGAAAAGGTCTGTGCGATGAATATGTCACGATGCTTTCCTATAAAAAAAGTATGCATTATTATAAAAAGGTGACAAATGGCTTTGTAGATTGGCTTCGTTATGATGTATAATGTAGAGTAAGTAGAATAGATTAAACATTAGAGTATAGATAGATGGGAGATATGAAAGATGAAAGCATATGAACGTTTTTTAGATAACTATGCGTCGCTTATCGTTGGGGCGGGTGTCAATATCCAGGAAGGGCAGCTTCTCGTGATCGCGTCGCCGATCGAGTGCGCCGATTTTGCGCGCCGTATTGCCCAAAAAGCGTACGAGTGCGGTGCCAAGGATGTCGTGATGAATTGGCGTGACGAGCTGTTTTCGAAGATACGTTACCAAGGTGCGCCCGAAGAGGTGTTCGGTGAGTTCCCCGAGTGGCAGAAGGAGTATTACAAGTTCTATACGGATAAGGGGGCGGCATTCATCAGCATCGCGGCGAATGATCCCGAGCTTCTTAAGGATGTCGATCCGAAACGTATCGCGATGGTGCAGAAGACGAACAGTATCGCGCTTGCGGAGCATCGCGACAAGCTGATGAGCAATGAGAATGCATGGTGCGTCGTGTCGGTGCCGACGGTCGCTTGGGCGAAGAAGGTATTCCCCGAGTATTCGGCGGAGCAGGCGGTCGATGCTCTGTGGGGTGCTATTTTGACGAGTGTTCGTGCGAATGAGGACGATCCGACGGGTGCGTGGGACAAGCATAAAAAAGCACTTCGCAAGCGTATGGCGTTCTTGAATAAGTATGATTTCCGTCGTCTCCGTTACCAAAATTCGCTCGGTACGGACTTGGTCGTAGGGCTTCCCGAGGGTCATCAATGGCTCGGCGGTGCAGAGGAAACGAAACAAGGCGTAGAGTTCATCGCGAATATCCCGACGGAAGAGGTCTTTACGCTTCCGCACAAAGAGGAAGTAGACGGCATCGTATACAGTTCGAAACCGCTCAATTATCAGGGCAATCTGATAGACCGTTTCTCGCTCGTCTTCGAGAAGGGCAAGGTCGTATCTTGCTCGGCGGCAGTCGGTCAGGCGGTGCTCGAAAATCTCATCGCGACGGACGACGGTGCGGCTCGTCTCGGTGAGGTGGCACTTGTGCCGTTCGATTCGCCGATATCGAATTCGAATATTCTCTTCTATAATACGCTGTTCGATGAGAATGCATCGTGTCACTTGGCATTCGGTAAGGCATATCCCGTTTGCCTCAAGGGTGGGGAAGAGATGGATAAGGATACGCTCGAGGCCGCAGGGGTGAATGATTCGCTCGTCCATGTCGACTTTATGATCGGTACGAAAGACCTTTCGATAGACGGTCAGACGGCAGACGGCGAGTGGGTGCCTGTGTTCCGCAATGGTAATTTCGTAGAATAAAGGAAGTTTGGACGATGGGAAAAAGAGTCGTATTGGCGGAGAAGCCTTCTGTTGCACGCGATCTTGCGAGGGTGCTTGGTTGCGGAAAAGACAGCGGCGGCTTTTTCGAAGGGAAAGAAGATATCGTAACGTGGGCGCTTGGGCATCTGGTGACGCTTGCCGATCCCGAGGTGTACGACGATTCGTATAAGGTGTGGCGCATCGAAGACTTGCCGATGCTTCCGTCCGCAATGAAGCTCGTGACGATCAAGGGCACGACGAAACAATTTCAAACGGTAAAAAAACTGCTTTCGCGTGATGATGTATCGGAAGTCGTCATCGCGACCGATGCGGGCCGCGAAGGGGAGCTTGTGGCGCGGTGGATACTGGTGAAGGCAAACTGTAAGAAGCCTATCAAACGCTTGTGGATATCGTCGGTGACGGATAAGGCGATCCGCGAAGGGTTCGCGCGTCTTGCCGACGGGAAAGCATACGATACGCTGTACCTGGCGGCATCTGCGCGTGCCGAAGCCGATTGGCTCGTCGGCATCAATGCGACACGTGCGCTGACTTGTAAGCATAATGCACAGCTTTCGTGCGGTCGTGTGCAGACACCGACGCTGGCGATGATCGCCGCAAGACAAGACGAGATACAGAATTTCACAGCGAAACCGTATTACGGTCTGGCGATGAAATGCAAGGGATATCGCTTGACGTGGTTTGACGGTAAGACGAATCAGACGCGCATCCAAAGTCGTGAACGGTGCGAAGATATCTTGAAACGCATCGCGGGCGAACGTGTTGTCGTGCGCGAGGTGACGAAGAAGGCGAAGCAGAAGCAGTCTCCGCAGCTCTATGACTTGACGGAGCTTCAGCGTGACGCGAACAAGCTGTACGGCTATTCGGCAAAAGAGACGCTGTCTTTGATGCAGAAGCTGTACGAGTCTCATAAGATATTGACGTATCCGCGTACCGATTCGCGCTATCTGTCCGCGGATATCGTGCAGACGATACCCGAGAGACTCAAGGCGTGCGGGATCGGTTCGTTCAGTAAGCCTGCGTTTCAAATATTGAAAAGACCGATCGCGGTAAATAAGAACTATGTCGATGATACGAAGGTATCCGACCATCATGCCATCATTCCGACGGAGCAGTTCGTCAACTTGGCAAAATTGACCGACCGCGAACAGAAGATATACGAGCTTGTCGTGCGTCGATTCTTGGCGGTCTTGTGTCCGCCGATGACGTATGACGAAGTGACTGTCGTGGCAGAGTGCGGTGGTGAACGATTCCGCGCGAGCGGGAAGCATATCACGTCGCTTGGTTGGCGTGAGCTGTATACGAAGATAGATGAAGACGATGGTGAGGAAGATGAACAGTCGCTTCCGTCTCTGACCGAAGGCGATGTGCTGGACGGTACGGCGGTATTGACGGAAGGCAAGACGAAGCCGCCCGCCTACTTCACGGAGGCGACGCTTCTGTCTGCGATGGAACATCCTGCGAAATATATGCCCGAAGAAAGTGCGGAGCTTAAAAAGCTCATCGGCGTAACGGGCGGTCTCGGTACGGTGGCGACGCGGGCGGATATCATTGAAAAGCTGTTCGCGACGTTCCTGATCGAGAAAAAGGGCAGCGAGATATATGTCACGAGCAAGGGCAAACAGCTTCTCGAGCTCGTGCCGAGCGAGCTCAAGTCGCCTGCTCTGACGGCAAAATGGGAGCAGACGTTCGAAGAGATCGTTCGCGGCGGTAAGAAGGTACAGTCGTCGTTCCTTGCCGATATCCGCGATTATACGAAGCATATCACGCAGTCTATCAAAGACAGCGAAGCACGATTCCGTCACGATAACGTCACGAGGACGAAATGCCCCGAATGCGGCAAATTCCTCTTGTCGGTAAACGGCAAGAAATCGAAGATGCTCGTTTGTCCCGACCGCGAGTGTGGATATCGTAAGACACTTTCGC
>JAFPBC010000179.1 GCA_017390595.1 Selenomonadales bacterium
GGGAGAGAGATCGTAAGTGAAATGGAACGGCTCGGCATGCTTGTTGATGTGAGCCATCTGTCCGATAAGGGTTTTTATGATGTGGTAGAGATGATGACGAAACCGTTCATCGCGTCACACTCGAATGCACGCAGTATAACGGAGCATTCGCGCAATCTGACCGACGATATGATACGAAGAGTAGCGGAGGCGGGCGGTGTCATCGGGCTCAACTTTGCCAATATCTTTCTGGGAGATTCTCCTGTCAGCCGTATCGCTGATATGGTGCGTCACGCAAGACACATCTATGAGATCGGCGGCAGAGACGTACTTGCGCTCGGCTCGGACTTTGATGGTATCGACCCTGATGTCGAGATACGCGATGCATCGATGCTCTCTTTGTTATGGGACAGCATGGCAAAAGACGGATTTACGGAAGATGATATAGATCGGATGCAGTCGAAAAATGTAACACGTGTATTGAAAGATTGTTTGTAAAAGAATTGTTTTTATGTGAAAAGTGAAAAGAATTTCAGGTTTTAAAGGAGTAAAGAAGGAAAAATCTTTTTCAGGCAGAATACAATTACAAGACGAAGAAGAAAGGAGCGAACCAAGGAATGGCAATCAATCCGAAATTGGAAGATAAAGCAACCGACCGATTGTTTCAAGCGATATTGTCGCTTAAAAATCGTGAAGAATGCTATCAATTTTTTGAAGATGTATGTACCATCAGCGAATTGAAAGCGATGGCGCAGCGTATGGAAGTCGCTCGAATGCTTCAAGCAGGTATCAAATATGATGATATCGTAGAACAGACCGGTGCGAGTACCGCAACGATCAGTCGTGTAAAACGATGCTTGAATTATGGTGCAGACGGATATAAAACAGTTTTGGCTCGTTTGGATGAGAGATAGGAGAATCATAATGAGATCACAAGAATTGTTATGGAAGATTCCGTATGGAACAAAAGACCTGCTTCCGCAAGCGGCGGCAGGCAAACGTGCGATCGAAGAAAAGTTGGCGGCGATGTTCCGCCGTTGGGGTTATGACGAAGTTATCACGCCGACGATGGAGTTTCTCGATACGTTTACGAAAGGCGATACCGAAAAGAGAGAAGCAGGGCTGTATAAGTTTTTTGATCGCAGCAATCAGATACTTGCACTCCGCTCTGATATGACGACACCGATCGCGCGCGTGGCGGCAAGTCGATTGAAAGATGCGCCGACACCGCTCAAGCTGTGCTATGTCGAGAACGTGTTCCGATATGAACAGGCACAGGCAGGTCGTCAATGCGAATTTTATCAAGCGGGGGTCGAGCTTCTCGGTATCCCCGATGCAGCTGCTGATGCGGAAGTCATCGCGATCGCGGTCGAATCGCTTCGCCAGGTAGGTTTGACGAACTTTAGGATCAGCTTGGGTCAAGTCGAATTTGTCAACGGCATCATGGAAGCGAGTGGTCTTACCGATGGTGAGATCGAACGAGTAAAATCGGCAATGGTACGTCAAGACTTGGTCGGTCTTGATGCGATATTGGATGCAACGTCCATTACCGACGATATGAAAAATTTGATCCGTCAGATACCGCTTCTTCATGGTGGAGAAGAGATTCTGAACGAAGTATACCAAAAAGTGAAAAACGCGAAGAGCCGTGCGGCACTCACCAATCTTGCCGAGATCTACCGCTTGCTTGCGTGCTACGGCGTAGAAAAAGAGATCCATTTCGACTTGGGTATCATTCGTGATTTCGATTATTATACAGGTATGGTATTTGAAGGCTATGCACCGGGACTTGGATTCCCGATCTGCGGTGGCGGCCGCTACGATCAGATGCTCAAGAGCTTCGGTACGGATTGTCCTGCAACGGGCTTCTCGGTCGGTATCGAGCGTATCATGTTATCGCTCGAAAGACAGGGATTGGCGAGAGACCTTCGCCAAAAAGATGTCTATATTGGTTGGCAGCATGGTAAGATGCCCGAAGCGATCAAAGAAGCGAACAAACTTCGCACAGAGGGGCTGTGTGTAGAGCTTGGTATGACACCGCAGTCGAAAGAACAAGCTGAGCAGTGCCAAAAGGACAAAGGTTATATGCGCCTTGTCTATATCGAAGGATAAGGCGATGCGAGCGAAACAATTTTGGGCGGCGATCACAGCTCATATTACAATAGAAGATTCGATATGGGTAAACGGGATATTATCGCCTAGGGAAGCAAGCCTCTTTTGGCGGATGAATCTACCCGACCAACAGCATGCGATACGCGTTGCCAAAAGCGCGATAGCTTTGGCAACGCGTGTACGAGGCGATGTCGATACAGAGCTTTTACTTCGCGGAGCATTGCTTCATGATGTGGGCAAAGTATACGGAGACGTCAGTACGGCAGACAAGGTGCTCACCGTTATAGGACATAAATTCGCGCCCCGCATGATGAGATCATGGGGGCGCGAAGGTCGTGGAAGCAGGATCGATAATCTGCGTCACGCATGTTATGTTTATTTTCATCATCCGCGAAGAAGTGCGGAATTTCTTCAAGGTATCGGTGCAGAAGAAGAACTTGTAGAGATCGTCTTACATCATCATGAGCCGATGGCACATGGTGAACGCATCGAACTTACGCTTCTTCGACAAGCCGACGAGATGCATTAGTAGCCACGTTCTTTGTCGATGACATTCATCATGGCTTTGTTATTCATGTAGAGTGACAAGTTTTCGCAGAAACATTGCATGGCTCTGTCAAGGTAGAGTGGCGATACTGCGGCGCAATGCGGCGTGATCAAAACATTGTCCATTTTCCAAAGAGGAGACGATTCCGAGAGCGGTTCCGAAACGAATACATCGAGTGCCGCGCCCGCAATCTTCTTCTCGGTCAAGGCTTGCGCGAGACCTTCGGCGGAAACGACAGTACCGCGTGCAACGTTGATGAGAACGGCAGACTCTTTCATACGGCAGATACGTTCATAAGAGAAGAGACCGACCGTATCGGGCGTCTCGGGAACGGTCAAGACGACATAGTCTGCTTCTCCGAGCAGGCGGTCAAGCTCACTCGGCGGACATAATTCATCGACGAACAATTCTTGTGTCATCGTTTGTTTCGTAGCAACGATACGCATATTGAACGCTTTGGCACGCTTGGCGATCTCACGACCGATGCTGCCGAGACCGACGATGCAAAGCGTCTTGTTATAAAGCTCTGTAAGGCTCAAACGCTTCCAAACGGCATCTTGCTGTTGGCGGGCGAATCCTGCGATACTGCGAGAGAATGCAAGCATCATACCGAATACGTGTTCCGACATGGGGATACCGTGGATGCCGCGTACGTTCGTTAATTGGATAGGTGCGTTGGCAACTGTTGGAGAGAGTATTTTCTCGACGCCCGCACTCAATGCATGGATCCAGCGCAAGCGCGGTGCATTCGGCAAATGTTCATCAATATTGATGAAACCCCACGCGATCAAGATATCGGCGGTCGGCAGATGCTGGCCTAATTCCGAATCCTCGCACGTGACGATGTTCGCGTCGGGAACGATATTATGCACCCAATCTATGTGACGTTGTGATAAACGATTGGCGACGACGATGTTAAGCGACATACAGTAACACTCCTTTTATCGGTTAAATAAATATATGCGTATTTATTTCGATAAAGACTGAAAAAGTTCCTACAAAACAATTGCAAAAAATATGTGGGAATGATAAGATAGTAACATATTAACGCTTTAAATAACTAAAGAAAAATCAGGAGGGGCTTATGACTGGGAATGATATGGAATATTTGACGATTGCCTTACCGAAAGGCAAATTGTTTGATCTATCGGCGAAAAAATTCGCGCAGATTGGTTATACGGCAGAAGATCTGTCGGAGAAGTCCCGTAAGTTGATTATAGCCAATGACGAGAAAAAAATTCGTTTTATTATTACGAAGACAGCCGATCTTCCGACGTATGTAGAATACGGTGCGGCGGATATCGGTATCATCGGCAAGGACGTTCTGATGGAAAATAATAAGGATGTCTATGAGCTTCTTGATATGGGATTCGGTAAATGTCGTTTGATGGTAGCAGTACCTGAGGCAAAACTTCGCCCGAATTTAACAGATTATGCGAATCTTCGTGTAGCAACGAAATTCCCGAATATTGCACAGGACTTTTTTGACAGACAAGGTATGCAGATGGAGTTCATTAAGTTGAACGGCTCTATCGAACTTGGGCCGATGGTCGGGTTGGCAGAAATGATCGTCGATATCGTAGA
>JAFPBC010000180.1 GCA_017390595.1 Selenomonadales bacterium
GAAAAGATCGGTGTCACCGAAGATGCCCTCGAATGCGGTGTCATGCGTCCGTCCTACGGCAAAGCGGCGGCAAAATTGACGGCGGCAGGCATCAAACCGACTGCCATCCACAACCAATGCTCGGGCAAACATTCGGGCATGCTCGCACTCTGCCAGCTCATGGGCGTACCGACACCGGGCTACATCGCGCCCGACCATCCCGCACAGAAAGAGATGCACGAAGCAGTCGCATACGCATCCGATATGAAGTCCGATGAGCTCGAGATCGGTATCGACGGCTGCGGCGTACCGGTATTCTACCTCCCGCTCGACCATATGGCATACGCATACGCTCGTCTTGCGAAACCGGAAGAAGGCAACTGGGGCGAATACGAAGAAGGCGCACGCAAGATCCGCGATGCGATGGTCAACCAGCCGTTTGCCGTAGCAGGCTCGAAACGCATCGACACGGCGATCATGGAGATCACCAAAGGCCGTATCCTCGCGAAAGTCGGCGCGGAAGCCGTATACTGCCTCGCCAACCTCGAAGAAGGCGTAGGCCTCACGTTCAAGATCGAAGACGGCTCGTACCGTGCCATCAACCCTGTCGTGCTCGGCTCGCTCAAAGCCATGAACTGGCTCACAGACGAAGAATACGCACAGCTCGAAGCACAGTTCCCGCCGGTACTCAAAAACCATCGCGGCGACGTCATCGGCTCCATCGAAGTTATGTTCAAATAAGAAAACAAGGCTGTTCTCCTCTGAAAAGGAGAGCGGCCTTTTCTTTTGTGTGCGAGTGATGGCAGGAGGTGCGGACAACAGCGGAAGGAGATGCCCGACGACAGCCTTTTTTGTCTGAACGGTTGCCACTTGGGCAGTAAATATGGTATAGTATGAACGCAATACAGCAACCAAAACGGAGGGATCGGTATGCGCTCAGCATCCTTGACAGCAGAAGCGATAGCAGAAGCTCTTACGACCAAGCGTATCGGAAGTCAAGTCTGCTTCTATGAAGAGATAGGCTCTACGAACAACGAAGCCAAACGGCTCGCCATGGAAGACTGCCCCGACGGCACGCTCGTCATCGCCAATGAGCAGCACGGCGGACGCGGCAGGCTCTCTCGCTCGTTTTTGTCGCCCAAAGGCGGCGGGCTCTGGTTCACGCTCGTCCTGCGCCCCGATATCGCCCCGACAGAAGCCTCAAAATGTACGCTTCTTGCGGCACTCGCCGTAGCGAAAGCCATTCGTAAGACGACAGGCATCGACTGCGGTATCAAGTGGCCGAACGATATCCTTGTGAACGGGAAAAAACTCGTCGGTATCCTGACGGAGATGAGCGCCGACATGGACGGCATCCGATATATCGTCTGCGGGATCGGCATCAACGTCAACATTCGCCGTGAGGAATTTGCCGAAGATATCCGAGATATCGCGACCTCGGTCGAAGCAGAAATCGGTCATCCGTTCGACAGGCTCATGCTCCTCGACGCTGTGTGCGGTGAGATGGAGAAGGCATACGAACAGATGCTCGAAGAAGGGTTCGCGCCCATCCTCGCCGAATGGAAAGAATACTCCGTCACGCTCGGTCAAGCGGTACGTGTCATCGCCCCCGACGAGACGTATGAAGGTGTGGCTGTCGACCTTGACGAAGACGGCTCGCTCCTCGTGCAAACAGAAACAGAAATAAAAACAGTACTGGCAGGCGACGTATCTATCCGCCCGCGAGACAACTAAACATATGGAGGTCTAGCTATGTTATTAGTCGTAGATATCGGTAACTCGAACATCGTACTCGGTACTTATGAAAATAAAGAATTGAAACGTCATTGGCGCATCTCGACCGACCGTCAGAGAACGGGTGACGAATACGGTATGCTCATCAACAACCTTTTTAACTTCCATCAGCTTCGTTTGGAAGACATCGAAGCCATCATCATCTCTTCCGTCGTACCGTCGCTCATCGTACCGTTCAGCAAAATGTGCGAACGCTATTTCCACATCAAACCGCTCGTCGTAGGCCCCGGCACGAAAACAGGCATCTGCATCAAATACGAAAACCCGCGTGAAGTCGGCGCAGACCGTATCGTCAACGCGGTAGCCGCATACCACAAATACGGCGGTCCGCTCATCATCATCGACTTCGGTACGGCAACGACATTCTGTGCCCTCACCGAAAAAGGCGACTACCTCGGCGGTGCCATCGCTCCGGGTATCGGTATCTCGAGCGAAGCACTGTTCCAGCGTACATCGAAACTCCCGCGCATCGAGCTCAAACGTCCGAAAAGCGTTATCTGCCGCAATACGGTAACGAGCATGCAGTCGGGTATCATCTACGGTGCGGCAGGCCAGATCGACGAGATCGTTCGCCGTATGAAAGAAGAACTCGGCACCGATGCCAAAGTCATCGCAACGGGCGGTCTCGCGAACCTCATCGCGGAAGTATCGTCCACCATCGATGCCGTTGAGCCGTTCCTTACGCTCGAAGGCCTCAGACTGATCTGCGAACGGAATATGTAAGATGCGGATCGGTAACATCACACTCGACAATCCGTTCATCCTCGCGCCGATGGCAGGCGTCACCGATGCGTCGAGCAGACTTCTTGCCAAAGAGATGGGCTGTGCGCTCGTCTATACCGAGATGGTCAGCGCGAAGGGACTTGTCTACGGAAACGAACATACCTCCGATATGCTCTATACATCGCCTGCGGAACGTCCTGCGGCGATCCAGCTCTTCGGCAGCGACCCTGCTTTTATGTACAAGGCGGCGCAGATGGTCGAAGAAACAGGCATGGCGGATATCATCGATATCAATATGGGATGCCCTGCGCCCAAGGTAGTCAAAGGCGGCGACGGATCGGCGCTTATGAAAGATCCCAAGCTTGCGTATGATGTCATGCGCGCCGTTGTCGATGCCGTCAAACTGCCCGTGACCGTCAAGTTCCGCAAAGGCTGGGATGAGAAGTCCGTCAATGCCGTAGAGATCGCTCGTCTTGCCGAACAGGCAGGTGTCAGCGCTGTCGCGGTACACGGCCGTACACGCGAGCAGTATTACAGCGGAAGCTGTGACTTATCTATCATCGCGGACGTCGTAGAAGCCGTCTCCATCCCCGTGATCGGCAACGGTGACATCCGTCGCCCCGAAGACGCGAAACGCATGATGGATAAGACAGGCTGTCAGGCAGTCATGATCGGTCGTGCCAGCGAAGGCAATCCGTGGATATTCCGCGAGATGAACCACTACTATAAAACAGGCGAGCTCTTACCGCGCCCCACGCTTGAAGAACGGTGTGCGATGATACGCCGTCACCTCAGTCTCCAGATGGCGCAGAAGGGCGACTATATCGGACTCCGTGAGATGCGAAAACACGCGGCATGGTATACGAAGGGACTGCCGTCCTCAGCACAGTTCCGCATGAAGATCAACCAAGCC
>JAFPBC010000181.1 GCA_017390595.1 Selenomonadales bacterium
CGTTCGTCAAGGAAGGAAAAGCCGATCTTGCATTCGTCAATATGCCGTTATCGGATGATGATCTTGTGATAGAACCGTGTTTTGAGATCAACGATGCGTTCGTCTGCGGTCCCGACTTCGCGGGAAAAGATTCGTATTCGTGGGATGAAGTCGCAAATCTTCCTCTTATCCTTCTCGAGAAAAATTCGTCATCGCGTCGTTTTCTTGAAAAGACATTCAAAGAAAAAAATATCATCTTGAATCCGCAGATCGAGATCGCGGCACACGACCTGCTCATCTACTTCGCATCCATCCACCTCGGCATATCTTGCGTCATCGAACAGTTCTCAAAAGAAGAACTGGACAAAGGTACGATCAAGAAACTGCCGCTCGATCCACCGCTTCCGAAACGAAGCATAGGCTGTGCATACTTAAAAAACGTGCCGCTCTCCTATGCCGCAAAAGCCTTCATGGATCTTATTAAGTAACATATAAATTATATCACAAAACAGCTCTGCAATATAGCCTAAATGGCTATGACAGTTATGTATACATTATCAGTTTTATACGGTTATATATGCATAAAGAAAAAGATCCCGAAGACCTCCAAACAAGGTCTTCGGGATTCTTTGTTATGCGATCATTTCCCGTCAGTCGGGTCGTAGATGCTTTTGAGGAGCGTTTCTTTGCGAAGGCTTTTGCATACGCATTTGCCGTCTGCATCGAGGTGACGAATAGCATTCAAGATGATGCGGCTGATCATCGGTGCATCGTCATAGAAGATGTCTTCGAGTTCTTTGTGCGACCATTCTTTGACGACGCCTTCGCCGTAGTTGACGACGAAGTAGAGGCCTGCATAGCACGCACCGATCTCACGAGCGAGGTAGACTTCGGGACAGATGCTTTGTCCGACGATGTCTGCATGACCTTTCATCATGGCGATCTCGGCAGGGCTTTCGAAATGTCTGCCGTCTGTTACGGCATACGTGCCGCGTGTAAATACACGGCCGTCGAATTCTTCTTTGGTCAGTTTGATCAGTTCTTCGCGGATCTCGCTGCAGAGCGCGTCACGCATGATAAGAAGGTATCTGCCTTCGAGACCGACGTCTTTGCGTACGGAGAGGTCGAGGTAATCGTCGGGGATGACGAAGTCGCGCGGGTCTAAGAGATGATTGACTGTACCGACACCGCCTTCGCTGATGATGCGTTTGACACCTGCTTCGCGGAATACCCAGAAAATTTGCCGCGATGCATCGGCTCGGCTGACGCCTGCACGCCATCCGTGCATTCTGCAGGTAAGGACACGTTTGCCGTCAACGCTGAACAGTCTGAAATATGGGCTCTGGCCGTACGGTGTGTCGAATACGAGGTTGTCTTCGAGTATCTCTACTCCGCTGTCTTTGGCACCGAGCGGGAAGTTGCTCGAGAGTGTACCGGAGCCACCGATAACGGCATATTCGGCTTGTACCATATCCATGTTATCTACCGTCCTTTCTGTCGAATACACGAAGGATGTCGTATTCGGTATTACGCTGTGCGGCAGTCTTACCTGCGTCTTCGATCATGCGCACCATTTTATTGACGGACATTTCGTATGCCGTACCTGCGGCACGCACGACGTTTTCTTCGAGCATGATACTACCCAAGTCATTGGCACCAAACCCGAGCGTGATCTGGCCGATGTTCTGACCTGTCGTGACCCACGAGCCTTGGATATGTTTGATATTGTCGAGATAGAGTCTCGTTGTGGCAAGCGTACGAAGGTAGTCCCACGCGGATGTTTTTTCACCACCGAGCTCGGTATTGCCCGGCTGATATGTCCATGTGATAAAGGCGCGGAATCCGCCCGTTTTTTCTTGCAATGCTTTGACTTTCTCCATATGTTCGATACGCTGTGCAAGCGTTTCGCCGAGACCGATGACCATCGTTGCCGTGCTCTGCATACCGATGGAGTGTGCCGTCTCCATAACACCGAGCCATTCGTCTGTCATGATCTTTTTCGGGCTGACACGTCTGCGGATCTCATCGACGAGTATTTCCGCACCGCCGCCGGGGAGCGAGTCAAGGCCTGCTTCTTGCAGACGAAGAAGGACTTCCTTCACGGAGTATCCGCTTTTTTTCGACCAGTATACGATCTCGGTCGGCGTGAACGAATGAATGGTGATGTTTGCTATCTTTTTGATCGAGCGAAGAAGGTCTGTGTAGTACGAGAGTTCAAGGTCGGGATGAAGTCCGCCTTGTATCATGACCTGTGTGCCTCCGCAAGCGACCGTTTCTCTCACTTTGTCGAGGATCGTCTCGGTCGGTAAAAGGTATGCGCCTTTGTCGCCTTTTCGACGATAGAAGGCACAGAATTTGCATTCGCTTTCGCAGATGTTGGAATAGTTGATATTTCTGTCTATGATAAAGGTAACGATTTCTTTTCCGTGGATGCGGTTACGCATCTCGTTGGCAGCTTGTCCGAGACGCAAGATATCTTCATGCTCAAGGAGTGCCAACGCTTCTTGTCCGGTCATTGTCATAACGAGGTGACCTCCGCGATCTTAATCTTCGGCACACACGGGACTAAGTCCAGTTCGTATGCCATTTGATACATATATTCGAGTGCTTGCTGATGACGCGGCGAGAATCCCCAGTTGAGCAGTCCCAAGTATTCGCTCAATTCCACGTCGCTGTATACTTCGCCGTCATTCATCGTAGCGATGGCGACTTCTTTATGTCTGAGACCGAATTCGAAGCCTTTGGAAAGGCGTTTGGCGATCTTGGCTACGAGCGCAGGATTTTCTTTGGCGAATTCTTCGCGTACTGTCCAGACGGCACATACGAGCGGAAGACCTGTCATTTTACGCCATTCGGAGCCGACGTCATAGTAATAGTATCCTTCTTGTTTATGATGATACGTATAGAGCGCATCATCACCGATAAGAAGCGTCGCATCGTAGTCGCCGACTTCGTTCGGCTGGATGGTATCGACCGTATAGCGCGGTTTGATACCGTATCCTTTTTCGAGGAGTATCTTGACGACACAATGCGTGTTTTCGGATTTGGCTGTCAAGCCGATATGCGCACCGTCAAGCTGTTCGATCGGGCGTTTCGATTCGATGATGAGACTGCGTATCGCGCCTTCGATGCTGATAGACAAATTCGGCAGCAGCATCAGTTTTTCGCTGTTGCGTGCATAAACGATAGCCGATACGGGACTGATGTCAAGTTCATCATGTGTGATCTTATAATTAAGTTCGGACGGTACACCGCGTGTTACGGTAAAAAGATCGTCCGTCTGCTGTTTTAAGAAGCTGTAACTAAGGGGTAGACAGTTAAGAAAATTGATGTGACCGACTTGCGTTTTTTTCACTTTCCGTCCTCCTTATCCTTTCGTGATAGGCTGATAGAACGTATCACGTTCGACAGCTTGATATCCTGTTTCGGCAACGATGCGTGTGATCTCTTCTTTCGTCGTACCTGTTTTGGTCGCCGCGCCTGCCGCATGAATGATGCGTTCTTGACCGACTGTACCGTCAAGGTCGTCTACACCGAATGCGAGCGACAGCTGAGCTACCGGCATCGTGAGCATCATCCAGAATGCTTTGATATGGTCGAAGTTGTCGAGGATCAATCTTGCCATAGCGATCATGCGAAGATTTTCCCACGAAGTCGACGGTCGAATGCCTTCGAATTTCGTATTTTTCGGATGGAACGGGAAGCTGACGAATGCCTGGAATCCGCCCGTCTCATCTTGGATATCACGAAGTGTGAAGAGATGCTGAAGTCTCTGTTCTATCGTTTCGATATGTCCGTAGAGCATCGTGGCATTCGTGAGGATGCCGAGTTTGTGCGCCGTTTTCATAACGGTGATCCACTCTGCTGTCGTCGCCTTGTCGGGGCAGATCTCTTTGCGGATCGTATCATCGAGTATCTCCGCACCACCGCCGGGGAGCGAGTCAAGCCCTGCTTCGTGAAGTCTCGTCAACACTTCTTCGATCGAGAGGTTTGCGATCTTCGCGAAGTGGACGATCTCAACCGGTGTGAATGCTTTGAGATGTACATTCGGGAGATGTTTTTTTACCGCACGCACGACGTCGATATAGTAATCGAACGTTTTTTTCGGATGGAGCGCACTTACCATATGCACTTCCGTCAAGTCGGGCATCGACTGCATCGTTTTTTGCACGATACGTTCAACGTCCTCGACTTCGAGAATATATGCCTGCTTGTCCTCTTCTTTGCAGGAGAACGCACAGAACGGACATTCCGATACACAGATATTCGTCAGATTTATATGTCTATTTACATTAAAGTAAACATTTTTACCCGTTTTTTCTTCTTTTTTTCTTCTTGCCGCTTCTGCGAGCGTCAAAAGGTCTGCTTCTTTGTAGAGTACGAGAGCTTGCTCGAGCGTCAAACGCTCGCCTCGTTTCAGACCGTCTAATATTGCTTCTACTTCCGTCATATGATCTCCGCCTTAACGAGTTATTGTTTTCTATACTAACTTATTATTTTTCGTCTCATTCGCTCTTTTTTCCTGCTAAAAAGCAAAAAAACGTCAACCATGCAGTTGACATTTCTTTGCTTGTGTTAATGTCTGATGAGCCCATCCTGTGCATGGTTCGCAAGGAGTTCTCCGACTGTTACGATCTCGTATCCTTCCGCACGGATACGGTCGATGAGTTCAGGCAGGGCATCTGCCGTCTGACGCGGTGTATCGGACGCGTGCATAAGAATGATACCGCCCGCTTTCAGTCGCTTCATCACGCGATCGATGATGACTTCGCGCCCCGGGTTCTTCCAATCGAGGGAATCGATATTCCAGATGATCGTTCGGCATCCCGCCTCTTCCGTCACGCGCAAAGATTCTTTGCTGTAACTTCCGTTCGGCGGACGAAGGAGCGTTGGACGAACACCGATCGTTTCTTCGATCTCACGACTTGCTGTCATGATATCATTTTTTACCCACTCACTGCTTTTCTCACCGTAGTTGTCATGCTTGTGCCCGTGACTGCCGATCTCGTGCCCGTCCGCGCATATCTGTTTTGCCACCTCGGGATATTTCATCGTCCACGGCCCCATCAAAAAGAAGGTCGCTTTCACATTTTTATCCTTGAGCGTCTTTAGGATAGACGGTGTGAAAGTATTGCCCCACGAATGGTCGAATGTCAGCGCCACTACTTTATCCGTCGTCTGTGTACCCGCAATGGCCATCGGACTGCCGCTCGCCGTTCCTGCCGCCTGCACATAGAGTGCCGATGCCAGTAACAATCCGACCACACCATAGAGCATCCTCCACTTACCGAGCAGTTTACGTACATCTATCACCATAAAAAAATCCCTCCCGCTTACTTGATTCGTATGCAGGAGGGTCTTATCTTATTCTTCGTACGTCAGATACGGATAGTCATGCATGATGCGTTTGAGCATACGGTTCGAGATCACGACACCGATCTTGAGCGTCAACAAAATGGAAGCCGTCGTCAAGTACCAGAAGAACAACGACAATTCGGGGAAGATATACAGGAGCAACATGTTGATGACAACAACGATAGCACCTGCCGTAACGAGCGGGATCACGCTCTGCACGATGCCAAAGCCCGGTTTGCTGTAAAGGAGCTTGCCTTTGCCCTGCTGTTCGCAATCATAGAACAGATCCATAAGCTCATCGAACGTATCGTCTACCCATTCTTCGTCATTACCCGCTACGACGAGATAGCCTGTCGCGGGAACGAAGTTGCGGAACAGGATCGTGACTGTTCCTTTTTCTTCCACTTCGGCAACGAGCGAGAAGGCATCTACCCAGTCGCGCGTACGCATCTCATTTTCGAGGTCTTCCCATGTGCTGATGGGGATCGACGCACGATTGTCTTTTCCTTTGTCACCGAGGATATCATCTTCCGTACCGATGCTGGCTACCCAGATGAAACCACCGTCTCTATGCAAAATATCCCACAAGTCCAAGAAAAATTCTTTGTCCATTTGACACGGTCTCAAGGGAGACTCATGTGCAAATGCGATTTCATTTTCTTGTTCCGGCTGAACGGGAACTACTTCTTTTTTCTTAAATCCAAACACAGATTAACCTCCTGCTTCGCAAGACTTGCGATTCTATCTTGAATATATTCTCCACAAAGCACAAAATGCCTGCTGTTATTGTCGGCTATTTTTACGCTCTGTCGATTTTTTATCCTGCTGTTTTTTGTCTGTCGTGGTTTTTTTATCTTTTTTATCGTTCTTGTTGTCTTTATCGTCTTTGTCCGTTTTCTGTTCGAGCTGTTCTTTTTCAAGACGCTCTTTTTCTTCTTCGGCTTTCTTCGCCTCTTCTTCTTTACGTTTTTCTTCTTCCAGCTGTTTCGCACGGACGGCATCTTCCATACGCGCCGCATCTCTCAGCGAACTTTTCGTATATCTGTCACCGACGACTTTTGCCATCTTCGTACGCAAATTCTGGATATCGAGTGCCCAATAGCTGACGCCATTGATATACGTCGGCTGTCCATCGGCGAATATCTTTTCAAGCCCGTGATACGATGCCGCTATGACCGACGGGAACAGTCTTACCATCTCCGACATCGGCATGTCTGTCTCGATCCCGCTGGCACAAGCATACGCGATACGCGGCAGCCGCACTAAGGTAAACGGACTTGCTACCGAGTCCATTGCCGCCGCAAGGAATTTTTGCTGACGACGCGCACGGCCGATATCTCCCTCTTTGTCGCGATAACGAACATACTGTACTGCTTCTTCCCCGTCAAGCGTCTGCAAGCCCGGCTCCAAGTCGATGACAAGACCGCCGTCATCGTCCCACGGATCTTCGTAGTACATACGTTTTTCAACGTCGATCTCGACACCGCCGATCGCATCGATCATCTTTTCAACGCCTTTGCGGTCGACTTCTACAAGATAGTCTATCTCTATATTGAGGAGATTCTCTACCGTACGGCGTGTCAATTTTCCTTTTCCGTAAGCATACGCATGGTTGATCTTATCCCAACCGCGTCCCGGTATGGGCACATAGCTGTCACGCGGGATAGAGAGCATCGTCGCCACATTTTTTTCTCGATTCAAGCTCATGACAAATATCGTATCCGAGCGTCCGATATCACCTTCCCTGATATCAACACCGAGCACCAATACATTGACAGGTTTCAGCGGTTCATCGCTGAGCGAGAAGCGACATCCTGCCAAAACAGAAACGACCATCAAAATGATCAGCAGAAGAAACAGTTTGCTGTTTTTCTGCCATCTATTATATTTCATATCATTTTCCACAATCTGACCTCCACACATAGCGGATTCTACTCATACATAGTTATTATTCTCTTTTCGACATGAAATGTCAAGAAAAAGCATCTCTTCTCTCCTATCTTTTATCAAAGACACCTCGAAAGCACCCCGATACATATAAAAAAGAGCTTTCCGAAGAAAGCTCTTTTGTTGATCTTGTATGAAATTACATCATACCCGGCATACCGCCGCCCATGCCGCCCATCGGCATAGCAGGTGCGTTTTCTGCAGGTTTTTCTGCTACGATCGTTTCGGTCGTGAGTACCATCGACGCGATGCTTGCCGCATTCTGGAGTGCGGAGCGCGTTACTTTGGCAGGATCGACGATACCTTCTGCGATCATGTCTACATATTCTTCCGTCAAAGCATTGAAACCAATACCTTTAGCGGATTTTTTCACGTTTTCTACAACGATGGAGCCTTCGAGGCCTGCGTTGTTGGCGATCTGACGAACAGGTTCTTCGATCGCGCGTTTTACGATCTCGATACCCGTTTTTTCATCGCCCGTTGCTTCGAGCGTATCGAGTACAGGGATGATGTCGATGAACGTCGTGCCACCGCCTGCTACGATACCTTCTTCAACTGCCGCACGCGTTGCGTTGAGCGCGTCTTCGATGCGGAGTTTTTTCTCTTTCATTTCAACTTCCGTTACAGCACCTACTTGGATGACTGCTACGCCGCCCGACAATTTCGCAAGGCGTTCCTGAAGTTTTTCTTTATCGAATTCGGACGTTGTTTCAGCGAGCTGAACTTTGATCTGCGCAACACGTGCTTTGATCTGTTCGAGGTCGCCTGCACCGTCAACGATCGTCGTTTCGTCTTTGGAGATGCGTACTTGACGCGCGCTGCCGAGATCGAATACTTCTACCGTATCGAGTTTGCGGCCGAGGTC
>JAFPBC010000182.1 GCA_017390595.1 Selenomonadales bacterium
AGCTGAGCGGGCATTTCTTCTTCCGCGAGCTCGGTCACGACGATGGGATGTTCGCAGGTCTCAAGATGTGCGAGATCGTAGAAAAACACGGCTCGCTCGCGAAGATGGCAGACAGACTGCCGAGCTATATCCTGACGGACGAATACCGTGTGAAGGCAGACGACTACGATATGCCGAAGACGCTCGATGATATTGCCGAGCGACTCGCAGACTATCAGCCGAACAGGATAGACGGCGTGCGTATCGAGACGGAAGACGGCTGGGGCATGGTGCGTGCTTCGGTGACGCAGCCGATCTTCACGCTTCGCTTCGAAGGAAAGACAGACGCGTTCATCGAGGAGATGAGATCGCTCTTCTTGTCGGCGATGGATGAGACGCTGGCAGAGCGTGTGCGAGATGCCTTCTCGGCGGGCGAAAAATAAGCTCGGCACGGACGAAGAGAAGCATCGGCGATGAGCGAGAAGTCGCCTTATCGACAGCATACGGAAAATACGCTCATCGTACGTGAAAAATAAATGATTTTCAAAGAAAGACGAGATACTATGGAAGAGAACCATGGGAACGTCTCGCCTTTTATCGGAACAGAATCGGAAAAAAGAGGGACATGAATGAAGGTTCACATATTGGCAAGCGGGTCTGCGGGCAACGCGACTTGTATCGAGATGGGAGGCAGTCGATTCCTCCTCGATGCGGGCATCAGCGCACGCAGGCTGAAGCAAGGTCTGTCGGAAGTCGGGGTCGTGCCCGAGTCGATAGACGGCATATTCATCACACATGAACACATCGACCATATCAAAGGGCTCGCGACATTCACGAAGAAGTATCGCACACCCGTCTTTGCACGGCGCGACACGTTTTTGGCGATGGGCTGTCGCATGGACATCCCGCAGGAATGTATACGGGTACTGCCCGAACGCATGGTCTGGCAGGATATCGAGGTATCGTCGTTCTCGACGCTCCACGACGCGGCAGACCCTGTCGGCTACACGTTCGCATACGGCGGAGAGAAGCTCGGCCTTGCGACCGACCTCGGATTCGTCACCGAGCGTGTCAAAGAAGAGCTCACAGGCTCGGACGTGCTCATCTTCGAGGCGAACCACGACCTCGATATGCTAAAGAGCGGTCCGTATCCGCCGATGCTGAAACGGCGCATCATGAGTAGCCGCGGCCACCTCGCCAACGATGCGGCGGCATGGGCACTCGCGCAGATACTCGGCGAAAAACAGGCGACCGTATTTTTGGCGCATCTCAGTCAAGAGAATAACGAACCGCGGCGGGCATGGGACACCGTCGCAGCCATCTTGGACAGCCAAGGGCTTCGTCACGGCAGAGAAGTCGACCTTCGCCTTACGATGCCTGCCGAGACGGTCAGCATAGAAAGAGAAACAGAAGCAGAGCAAAGTCTGTTCGGATGATAGAGAAGGGGGATATTTATGTTTGATAAAAAGAAAATAAAACCATATATCGCGGCACTCCTCGTCGGTGCTTTCATCGGCGGCGGATTCGGTGTCGGCTGTGCCAACCTCGCGGGAAGCAACACACCTGAGTCGCACACGATCAACCTGAAAACGACCGATATCGGCAACATCTCCGCATCGCGCGTGACACCTGCCGTCGTAGCGGCGCAAAAGGTAGGCCCCGCAGTCGTCGGTATCACGAACAAAGCCGTCGTACGCGACTGGTTCACCAACCGTTCCGAACTCGTCGAAAAAGGCACGGGCTCGGGCGTTATCATCGATGCCAAAGGCTACATCGTAACGAACAACCACGTTATCGAAGGAGCCAAAGAGATCGTCGTATCGTTCGCGGACGGTACGACCGTAGCAGGTAAGCTTATCGGCAGCGACCCTGTGACCGACCTTGCCGTCGTCAAAGTCGATGTCAAAAACCTCCCCGTAGCAGAGCTCGGTGACTCCGACGCGCTCATCGTCGGCGAACCTGCCGTTGCCATCGGCAATCCGCTCGGCCTTGAATTCCAAGGCAGCGTCACGAGCGGTGTCGTCAGCGCGCTCAACCGTTCGCTCGATGTCGGCGACCGCAAGTTCAAGCTCATTCAGACAGACGCGGCTATCAATCCCGGTAACTCGGGCGGTGCGCTCGTCAATGCCGACGGGCAGGTCATCGGTATCAACACCGTCAAGCTCGTCGTCAAAGGCGTCGAAGGCATGGGCTTTGCCATTCCGATCAACTCCGTACGTCCTATCGTAGACGACCTTATCAAACAAGGCCGTATCGCGCGTGCTTACATGGGCATCAACGTTTTGGAAAAAGAACAAGCATTGCAGGCAGGCTATCCGTACGAAATTGAAAAAGGCGTCGTTGTCGTCAACATCGGCGACAATACACCTGCCGCGAACGTCGGCTTGCGCCGCGGTGACGTCATCATTCGACTCGGCGGACATGACATCAACAAGTTCTCCGACCTTCGTCAGGCACTCGATGCACACCGCGCAGGCGATAATGTCAAGCTCGACATCATTCGTGCGGGACAGCCGATGACGATCGATATCGTGCTTGGGGAAGTGCCTGTGAAGAAATGAAGATAACGATCGTAACAGCAGGCAAGATAAAAGAAAAATACCTCGCTGACGGTATCAAAGAGTTTCTCAAACGCTTGACACCGTACGCGAATGTCAAAATAGTCGAGATCGCAGAAGAACGTATGCCCGATGCACCGTCCGATGCCGAAAAAGCGGCAGTCCTTACCAAAGAAGGAGAACGCCTCTTAAAACAAGTCCCGCAAGGCAGTCGTCTCATCGTCCTCGACGTCGTAGGTAAGGCGATATCCTCCGAAGAGCTGTCGGCTCATATCGACGACCTCTGCGTCAAAGGCACGAGCCATCTCACCTTCCTCATCGGCGGAGCATTCGGCCTCTCCGACGAAGTGCGCCGCGCCGCCGACGAACGCATCAGCTTCTCTCGTATGACCTTCACCCACCAGATGATACGACTTCTCCTCGTAGAACAGATATATCGCGCCTTCAAGATAAGCCGCGGTGAAAAATATCATTGGTAGCAGGTGCTAAAAAAGGCACACCCTTATGATGGGGTGTGCCTTTTTGTATGTAAAGGAGTGGGAAGGGAAGAGAAGAGTATCTCTCCCTCAGTCAGCTTCGCTGACAGCTCCCTCGTCAGAGGGAGCCGATGTGGGATGTGCGACAGAAGACGGTCTCTCCCTCCGTCACGGGCAAGCCGTGCCACCTCCCTCGTCAGAGGGAGGCAAGGAGAGGTGCGACAGAACAATACAAGTATTGTGGTATTTAGCAATCCGTTTTCCCTCTCAACTATGCCGAAACCTTCAATGGCGCAACCATCGCCTTTGAAAAAGGAATTGAGTGATGGCAGTAAATAGTAGTCCTTTTTCAAGAGCGATGCGGTTTCTTTGTAACTTTCTTTGCCGACAAAGAAAGTTAAAGAGAAGGGAAGATATATCTGCTAATAACAAAGCGTACTTTGCGATATTGCGGTC
>JAFPBC010000183.1 GCA_017390595.1 Selenomonadales bacterium
AGCGTCTGCTATTTCTGAAGGACAAGGCGCGTCGCGTCGATATATCGGGTGCGGAGGAACGTGCGCTTGCGTGGGAGTCGGAGTCGGGTCTGGTGCTGTCAGCCAGTCAGCGTGAGGCTCTGACGTCGTCGCTTGCGAATGGTGTTTTGGTGCTGACGGGCGGACCGGGTACGGGGAAGACGACTGTTATCCGCGGTATCTTGGCGATGCTGGAGGCAGAAGGGTTTCAGATCCTTTTGTCTGCGCCGACGGGGCGTGCGGCGAAACGATTGTCGGAGGCGACGGGTCGTCAGGCTTCGACGGTACATCGTATGCTCGAGTCGATGGGGACGGATGAGTTCGGGGCGATGTTCGAGCGCAATGAGGAAGAACCGCTCGAGGCGGATGTTGTCATCGTCGATGAGGTGTCGATGATGGATATCGGCTTGATGTATGCGCTCCTCAAGGCGGTGCCGTCGGGTTGTCGCGTGATATTGGCGGGCGATGTCGATCAGCTTCCTGCTGTCGGGCCGGGGTCGGTGCTTCGTGATGTTATCCGATCTGGTGCTGTGCCGACGGTGCGTTTGACGGATGTGTTTCGTCAGGCGGGCGAGAGCCGTATCGTGATGAACGCGCATCGCATCAATCGCGGTATGATGCCCGATGTTGATTCGTGCGATGATTTTTGCTTCTTGGAGTATGCCGATGCGCGCATGGTGGCAGAGCGTATCGTGTCGCTGTGTACGCGCGAGCTTCCCGAAGAGGGTGTCGATGTTTTGCGTGATGTACAGGTATTGTCGCCGATGCATCGGTTGGAGTGCGGTGTGGAGAATCTGAATCGCCTCCTGCAAGAGGCGCTCAATGCGCCTTCCGAGAGAAAGGCCGAGATGGCGGCACCGCGGTGCGTATTCCGCGAGGGCGATAAGGTCATGCAGATGAAAAACAATTATCAGAAGAATGTGTTTAACGGAGATATCGGGTTCGTGGCGCGTATCGCGGACGGTAAGATGTGGGTGTCGTATCCCGATCTTGATGTGACGTATGAGCGCAAGGAGCTTGATGAACTGGCACTTGCGTATGCGATGAGCGTACATAAGAGTCAAGGCAGTGAGTATCCGATCGTGATACTTCCGCTGACGGCAGGGCATCATGTGATGCTGCAGCGCAATCTTCTCTATACGGCGGTGACACGTGCGAAACGGCAAGTCATCTTACTTGGAACGAAGGCGGCTCTCTGTACAGCGGTGGAGAATGATAGGATGCGTAAGCGGTATACGCTTCTTGCAGAACGGCTGAATGATACGGTGGTGCTTGAATGATGAACGGTTGGCTGGAATCTCTCGTCGGGCTTATCTGGCCTGCTCGCTGTCCGTCGTGCGGTGCGGAGGTGTCGGCTGTCGGGTCTTGGTGCGAGCGGTGTGCGTCCGAGGTATGGGCGATGCGCGAAATTTCGCTTGCTAAGAGCAGTCCTTTGTCACGATTGGTGGCACTAACGCATTATCGCGGTGGGGTAAAGGTGGTCCTTCGCGATATGAAGTTTCGCGGGAAGAAAAAGGATGCACTCTGTTTGTCGTCGCTTCTTGCGAAGATGCCTGCTCGCGCGCTCGTCGGCGATGTCGATTGCGTCGTGCCTGTGCCGATCAGCAAGGAAAAACGGCGTGCGCGTGGATTCAATCAGACGGAGGTATTGTTTGAGGATTGGGCGCGATCGAGCGGATTTATGTGGCGCGCGGATGCATTGGCGCGTGTGCGTGATACCGAGGCGCAATGGAAGTTG
>JAFPBC010000184.1 GCA_017390595.1 Selenomonadales bacterium
GGGTGATGGATCTCCATTTGTTCGAGGATCGTCGCCCCATCGTTCGTGATGATGACGTTTCCCTCTTTGTCTATCAGCATCGTATCGAGACCTTTCGGCCCGATGGTGCCTTCTACTGCGGCAACGACTGCCCGTACCGCGCGAGCATTGACTTCGAGCGCGGACTGTTGTGTGTCGCCGGTATGCTTTGTTTCTTCCATATCAACAACTCCTCAACTTCGCTTATCCGCGGTAGCCTTTTAAGAGGTTGCCGAGATGTGTGTGCATGAACTTGAGAAGTGCGATGATGCGACCGTATTCCATACGCGTCGGGCCGAGAACGGCGACCTTGCCGACGACTTCGCCGTCGATGCGGTACGTTGCCTGTACGACACTGCAATTGTGGATGTCGCTGCATTTGTTCTCTTGGCCGATCTTCACTATGATACCATCTTCTGCGCCTTCTTGCAAAATATCGTTGAGGCGCGATTCCTCTTCAAGGACGGAGAGCATCGTCTGTATCTTATCGACATTGCGGAACTCCGGCTGTTGAAGCATCTGCGTCGTACCGCCCAAGTAGACTTTTTCTTTCTGGCGGGCGGTCATGACATCCATGATCGTGTCGATAGCCGATGTTACCATCTTCTCGTTCGGAATGATCTCGTCACGAGCCTGTTCCACGATCGAGCGCTTGATCGCACCGATCGACATCCCGCTCAAACGGCGGTTGATGCTCTCGCTGATGCGACGAAGGTCTTCTTCCGTTGCGCCTTCCGGGATCATCATGATCTTATTATCGACGTATCCCGTATCGGTCACGATGACGGCGATGACACGCTGTTCATCGAGCGGAAGGAATTGCAGATATTTGAACTTACAGCCCGTAAGCTGTGGTGCGGATACCAATGAAATATTATGCGTCATATGCGAAATCATGCGTGCCGTTTCTTGGAAAACCTCTTCCATCTTGAGCGACTTCGCTTGATACCATCTGGTCAGCATCTCTCTGTCTTCTTCCGATACGCTCATCGGAGCAAGAAGCGAATCAACATAGAAGCGATACCCCTTCTCGGACGGAACACGTCCCGAAGAAGTGTGTAACTGCTCGATAAAGCCGAGAAGCTCAAGGTCTGCCATCTCGTTACGGATGGTAGCAGGCCCGACACCGAGATTGTACTTTCTGGCGATCGTACGCGACCCGACAGGCTCGGCAGTCAAGATATAGTCATTGATTATTGCTTGAAGTATCTTTTTCTTTCTTTCATCTAACATGGCTGTTCGCTCCTGTTGTTAGCACTCAACGAGTGCGAGTGCTAATTTCTAATAAAAAAATACCACCATTGCGGTGGAATGTCAAGCAAAATGAACAAAAATGCCCAATTTTTTTCATACAAATTGGGCAAAAACACGGTTGCCGTACTTCATGCCGAGTTTGGTCAGGCGAACGTATCGCCCGTCTCGCATCAAGAGGCCTTGTGTCATCATTCTGTTTATAATATCTCCGTATTGCACGAAAAAATCCATACCGAATGTCTTTTGAAAGTCTTCCGTATCGATGCCTTCCGTTGTGCGAAGCGCGAGGAATACGTATTCTCCTCTGAGTTCTTCTATCGTTTCTGCTTCATCATCAAGTCGCGCGGTACCTTCTTCCGTCATACGGCGAATATAGTCATCGATACTGCGTTCGTTGGCGAACCGCTTGCCAGCGACAAACGAGTGCGCTGCCGAGCCGAGTCCGAGATAGTCGGCGAACTGCCAATATTTCAGATTGTGTCGGCAGACTTTACCATCACGTGCGTAGTTCGATATCTCGTAGCGGTGGTAGCCGATGTCTTCTAAGTGCGTCGTGACGTGGTCATACATCGCTTCTTCGTCTTCATCGCTCGGCAACGTGACTTTCCCTTCGTCTACCATCGCTTCCAGCACGGTGTCTTCTTCAACGATGAGGCCGTAGACGGATATATGTTCGATGCCGAGCGATACCGCCCGCTTCACATCATCTTCGAGCATTGCGACTGTCTGGCTCGGCAGTCCGTAGATCAGGTCGAGGTTGATGTTGTCAAAGCCCGCTTCTCTCGCAAGCTTGATAGCATCCGTCGCCTGCTCTGCCGTATGGATCCTGCCGATATTGCGAAGCAGACTGTCATGGAACGATTGCACGCCGAAGCTGATGCGGTCGATGCCCGCTTCTCTCCACGCAGTAAGCTTCTCTTTGTCTACTGTGCCGGGGTTGGCTTCCGCACTCACTTCCGCATCATCTGCAAGTGTGAACGATTCGCGAAGCGCGGCGATGATGCGCGGCAGAGCTTCTTTCGGCAAGACGGACGGTGTGCCGCCGCCGAAAAAGACGGTGTCGACTATTCTGTCTTGATACGCTCTTCCTTCTTTCCGTATTTCAAAGAGAAGCGCGTCAAGATAAGCATCTTGACACGCTTCTTTGCCTGCATACGATGGGAAGTCGCAATAGTAGCATTTTTGCTTGCAAAACGGAATGTGGATATATATCCCGAGTTTCATATGCGTCACCCTAGTCGTCGATTTTTAAGATGGCCATGAACGCTTCCTGCGGCACTTCTACACTGCCGACTTGCTTCATGCGTTTTTTACCTTCTTTTTGTTTTTCGAGGAGTTTGCGTTTACGCGTGATGTCACCGCCGTAACATTTCGCGAGAACGTCTTTACGCATCGCACGTACCGTTTCGCGCGCGATGACTTTGCTGCCTACGACAGCCTGGATCGGGATCTCGAACATCTGTCGCGGAATGATGCCCTTGAGTTTTTCGGCGAGCGTACGACCGCGCTGCGCGGCTTTGTCTTTATGTACGATGACCGAGAGCGCATCGACAGGGTCGCCATTCAACAGGATATCGAGTTTGACGAGTTTGGACGTCTGATATCCGCAGAGCTCATAGTCGAGCGATGCATAACCGCGCGTCGAGGATTTGAGTCTGTCGAAGTAATCATAAATAATTTCGCTGAGCGGTAAGTGGTATACGACCGTTACGCGCGTTTCGTCAAGATACGTGATCTCTTTGAATTCGCCGCGTTTTTCCTGCGACAATTCCATGACTGTGCCGACGAAATCGTTCGGAACGATGACCGATGCGCGAACGTACGGTTCGTCGATATGGTCGATCTGCTGCGGGGACGGAAGATCGGACGGGTTGTCGATCTTGATCATTTCGCCGTCAGTTTTATATACGTGATAGATTACGCTCGGTGCCGTCGTGATGAGGTTGAGCTTGTACTCACGTTCGAGACGCTCTTGGACGACGTCCATGTGAAGAAGTCCGAGGAAGCCGCAGCGATAGCCGAAGCCGAGTGCCGCGGAGGTCTCGGGCTCGAATACCAGCGAAGCATCGTTGAGCTGGAGTTTTTCGAGTGCGTCTTTGAGCGCATCGTAGTCCGCCGTATCGACAGGATACAGACCGCAGTACACCATCGGTGTGACTTTGCGATAGCCGGGAAGTGCTTCTGCCGCGGGGTTTTCTACGCTTGTGATAGTATCGCCGACACGTACGTCTTGTACATTTTTGATACTGCCTGCAACAAAGCCTACTTGACCCGCATAGAGTCCGTCTACGTTCGCCAAATGCGGGCGGAATACGCCGACTTCCGTTACGTCGAATGTCTTTTTCGTTGCCATCATTTTGAGCTGCATGCCCGGTTTGATCGTACCGTCCATGACACGCACGTACGCGATAACACCTTTGTACGCATCGAAGTGCGAGTCGAAGATGAGTGCTTGGAGCGGTTTGTCGTCGTCGCCTTGCGGTTCGGGCACGTATTCTACGATACGTTCGAGGATATCGGGGATACCTTCGCCCGTTTTTGCGCTGGCAAGTACGGCATTCGACGTGTCGAGACCGATAACATCTTCGATCTCTTGTTTGACACGGTCGGGGTCTGCGCTCGGCAAGTCTATTTTATTGATGATAGGGATGATTTCGAGATCGTGTTCGAGTGCGAGGTATACGTTGGCAAGTGTCTGCGCTTCGATACCTTGTGCCGCATCGACGATGAGAAGTGCGCCTTCGCAAGCCGCGAGAGAACGCGATACTTCGTAGGTGAAGTCGACGTGACCCGGGGTGTCGATCAAGTTGAGCATATACGTTTCGCCGTCTTTCGCCGTATATTGCAGACGTACGGACTGCGCTTTGATCGTGATGCCGCGTTCACGTTCGAGATCCATCGAGTCGAGGACCTGCGATTCCATTTCTCGTTTCGAGAGTGCTCCTGTATATTCAATCAAACGGTCGGCAATCGTCGATTTGCCGTGGTCGATATGTGCGATGATACAAAAATTACGAATGTTTTTCTTGTTCACGAAAACCGTTCCTCCTATTACTGCGCCTATCGAGCAAAAGCGTGCATAGCTTTTTACTGACATTTGATGTTAATTATACTATGGATCGCGATTTTTTGAAATACCTTCTTATAAATTCTGTTTCGTTTCTTTCTATATATTGATGCTACCACGCATCCCATATCGACTGCATGAAGTCGGCACCTTCTTCATACCCGTCTTCGATCGTTCGGACAACATCGTCTTTGCCGTCCGACAGATTGTAGTCGAGACCGCCCGCCTCCATGATCAGGTCGCCGTCATGGTTCCACGATACGGCAGGATACGTCTCCCCCATCCAGACGATATCGACCGTCTTGTCATGGACGTCACACCCGTATACGCGCACTTCGGCGACCCCATCGCGCATATCACGTACTTGATAGTCCGCCGTGCCGAGACCGACCAAGAGCAAGACCGTGAACAAAAAGATACGCCCGACCATACCGAGACCTCCTTTTTACGCATCGGAACATCTTGTGTACCGCTTGGCACCTATGCCCCATCACTCAGAAAGCATCTGTGCCAACACATCGGCAAGCAGTTTCATGCTCCGCATCGCTTCGCCTTTGCTCGTCTCGTGCGAGCCTATCTCGAGGAGGAGCGAATGCGGGTGCAGATGTTGATTGTATCGCCATTTCGTCAGCTGTATCCCTGCCGACAGTCCCGGATACATCGCTTCCATCTTCTGCTCGATCGCTTTTGCCAGTCGATAATTCTCCTGCCAATGCGGCTGCGGCAGACCGTCTTGTCCCTGCGCGACGACGATAAGCACCTTGGCTGCCGTTTTGCCGTCGATCGTCACCGCGACATTGTCACGTTTGGAAGCGTCACGATGGATATCGAACAAAACATCGAGAGACGGATGCGCCCCTATCATCTCCGTCGCCGTTTTTTCCGATGCGCCGTATGCCTGCATAAAATTCGGATAGTCGTGTACTTTTTTGCTTTGGACGGCACGTACGCCTTTCTCTGCCAAAGACCGCGCCAAAAACTCGCCCACTTCGACGATCTCGCCGCACTCTCCGCCCGCCGCGTGCGACTTGCCGAAACTCGGCACGAACGATTCGGCCGTATGCGTATGATAGATGCCGACACGCACCTCTCCCGAGACTTTCGGCATGAATATCGGTGCAGCCTGCGGTTCATTTCTGCTCACCGCCCGAACAGGCAACTGCGGCGCGTACGGAAAGTGCATCGACAGCACCGACACCAAGTCATCTGTCCGTACGCCCGTACCGACAGCTATCATCTCACCGAGCCACCCGACAACCGCAGACCGCCCTCCGCTTCTACCGTAATGTGCAGACATCGTCGGCATCACCGCCA
>JAFPBC010000185.1 GCA_017390595.1 Selenomonadales bacterium
GAAATGCATCAAAAAATACACGGTTCTCGCTTACCCGGAACTCGGTCCGGAAGCAGTAGCAGAACTCGAAGTTGAAGACTTCCCGGCGATCGTTGCGATCGACTGCGAAGGCAACAACTACTATGAAGAAGGTCAGAAACCGTATCGTAGAATCTAATACGATCACGGTCAAAAAACAGGAGGTTTAAGTATGAGTAACAACACAGAATGCGTTCACACGGACTTCTATGTCCGCCGCTTACATTCCTTGCTCGGTATTGTTCCTATCGGCTTTTTCTTGTTAGAACATGTCATCACGATTTCCCAGGTTTTGGGCGGCGGTCATGCATTTGACGCAGCAGTTGCAAAATTGGCTGCTATCCCGCACGACATCCTCATCACGCTCGAAATCGTATTCATTGCGATTCCGCTCTTGATCCATGGTATCTACGGTATGTACATCGCTATGCAGGCGAAACTCAACCCGGGTAGATACGGCTACATGAGAAACAAACAGTTCACTCTCCAGAGAATCACTGCTTGGTACCTCGTTCCGTTCTTGCTCTGGCACGTTGGTTACCTTCGTTTCATCGTTAAAGGTTCCGAAGGTATCAGCTTCGCTCAGATGAGCAGCTACCTTGACAACCCGATCGTATTCGCTCTCTATGTAATCGGTTTGGTTGCAGCGATCTTCCACTTCACGAACGGTCTTTTCACGTTCTCCATCACTTGGGGTATTTCGAAAGGCCCGCGCGTTCAGAGTGTAGTAAACAAAATGGCATGGGGCTTGTTCGTTATCTTGGCAGCTGTCGGCGTAGCTTCCATGTTCGCTTTCATTGGTTAAGAATCGTATAGAACATTTGTTTCTGTATAATATTTGATAAGGAGAGAATCCGAGTGAAAAAAAGAATTATTGTTGTAGGTGGCGGCTTGTCCGGTTTGATGGCTACGATGAAAATTTGTGAAGCCGGCGGTCAAGTAGATCTTTTCTCGTTATGTCCAGTAAAACGTTCCCACTCGGTTTGTGCACAGGGCGGGATTAACGCAGTTATGAACACCAAGGGCCAGAACGACAGCGTTTGGGAACATTTCGATGACACTGTATACGGTGGCGACTTCTTGGGTGACCAGGTTGCAATCAAAGGCATGGTTGAAAATGCTCCGAAATTGATTGAAATGTTCGACCGTATGGGCGTTACGTTCACGCGTACGGCTGAAGGTGTCCTCGACCTCCGTAACTTCGGTGGTCAGAAAAACAAACGTACTTGCTTCTCCGGTGCAACGACCGGTCAGCAGCTCCTCTACGCACTTGATGAACAAGTTCGTATGTGGGAAACGAAAGGTTGCGTAACGAAATACGAATTCTGGGAATTCGTTAAAATCATCAAAACTAAAGAAGGCGAATGCGGCGGTATCATCGCTCAGAACATGAAATCGATGGAAATCGAAGCATTTGCTGGTGATGCTGTTATCATTGCAACTGGTGGTCCGGGCTTCGTATTCGGTAAATGTACTGCATCCACGATCTGCACAGGTTCGGCAGTATCCTCCTGCTACCAGGACGGCGCTTACCTCGGTAACCCTGAATTCATCCAGATCCATCCGACGGCTATCCCGGGCGATGACAAAAACCGCTTGATGTCCGAGTCCGCTCGTGGTGAAGGTGGTCGTGTATGGACTTACAGAGACGGCAAACCTTGGTACTTCCTCGAAGACATGTACCCGGCATACGGTAACTTGGTACCGCGTGACATCGCAGCTCGTGCAATCTTCAAAGTTTGCGTACACATGGGCCTCGGTATCAACGGCGAAAACAGAGTATACCTCGACCTTTCCCACATTGATACGGATTACCTCAACCGTAAACTCGGCGGTATCCTCGAAATCTACGAAGAATTCGTAGGCGATGACCCGCGTAAAGTTCCGATGCAGATCTTCCCGGCAGTTCACTACTCCATGGGTGGTATGTGGGTAGATATCTATCACAGAACAAACATCATTGGTCTCTTCTCCTCCGGCGAATGTGACTATCAGTACCACGGTGCTAACCGTCTCGGTGCTAACTCCCTCCTTTCGGCAACTCACTCCGGTACGATTTCCGGTCCGAAAGCTATGGAATTCACGAAAACTCGTGAATGGATCGATGGCGCTAAAGCTGTAAGCGCTCCGCTTACTGCAGAAGAATTGGCAAAAGCAAAAGCTGATGCTGAAGCAGAATTCGAAAAATTGATGGCAATGGACGGCGAAGAAAACGCATACGTTCTCCACAAAGAACTCGGCGAACTCATGCTCGAAAACGTTGCTATCGAACGTCACAACGACCGTTTGGAATACTGCGGTAAAGAACTCGTTAAAATCTTGAAACGTTGGGACAACATTGGTCTTACTGATAAAGGCCGTTGGTTCAACCAGGAAGTTATGTTCGTAAGACAGCTCCGTAACATGATCGTTTACGCTCGTGCTATTACGCAGGCTGCTCTCCAGCGTAACGAAAGCCGTGGCGCTCACTACAAAGAAGAGTTCCCGAACCGTGACGATGAAAACTTCCTCAAAACTACGCGCGTTAAATGCAACCCGCAGACGTTGGCTCCGGAAATCGATTACATCGACTTCGATCATTCCATGATTAAACCGCGTCCTCGTCGTTACGATATCGCAAAGGGAGGTAAATAATCATGGCTGAACAGAAAAAAGTACATTTTATTATCGAAAGACAGGATTCCCCGGACAGCGCTCCGTACACGGAAGAGTTCTTGCTTGACTACCGTCCGGCAATGAACGTTGTATCTTCCTTGATGGAAATCCAGAAAAACCCTGTAAACAAAGCAGGTAAAAAAGTTAGCCCGGTCGTTTGGGAATGTAACTGCCTTGAAAAAGTTTGCGGCGCTTGCATGATGGTTATCAACGGCAAAGCAAGACAGGCTTGTGCAGCTCTTATCGACCAACTCGAACAGCCGATCCGTTTGGCTCCGGCACGTACGTTCCCGGTTATTCGTGACCTTATGATCGACCGTTCCGTAATGTTCGAAAACTTAAAAAAGGTTCAAGCTTGGGTAGCTGTTGATGGTAGCTGGGAAGTTAAACCGGCAGATCGCCAGAACCCGTACACTGCAACGGAAGCTTATGAAATCTCTCGTTGCATGACTTGCGGTTGCTGCATGGAAGCATGCCCGAACGTAGGTCCGCAGTCCGACTTCATCGGCCCTGCAGCTATTGGTCAGGCTCATCTCTTCAACCTCCATCCGACGGGTCAGTACGACAAACATAAACGTGTTGGCGCGTTGATGCAAAAAGGCGGTAGCTCCAGCTGCGGTAACAGCCAGAACTGCGTTCAGGCTTGCCCGAAACAGATCAAGCTCACGACTTACATTGCACAGATGAACCGTGACATCAACAAACAAGCTCTCAAAAACATTTTCAGCAAATAATTTTGAGATGCATAAAAGACCGAATCGAAAGATTCGGTCTTTTTTTGTATATGAAAACCCCGCCATAGTGTCGGGGTTCCGAAAAGCTTATAGCTATGAGTAAAAAAACTCCCAATATGCTAAAATGCTGATGACCTGCCAGTCACAGAAAAAGCATATTAGGAGGACATTAAATTGCCAGAGCAGCAAAATAATATCACAAACAGTTTAGCACATACAAAATGGAATTGTAAGTATCACATAGTGTTCGCACCTAAATATCGAAGAAAAATCTTTTATGGAGAAAAACGGCTTGAGATAAGAGCAATACTGCGAACACTATATGAAAGAAAAGGTGTGGAAATCATAGAAGGTGAGATATGTCCAGATCATGTACATCTGCTGCTAAGTATCCCGCCCAAAATGAGCGTTTCGTCATTTATGGGATACTTAAAAGGGAAAAGTAGCTTAACGATATTTCAAAGGTACGGCAATCTGAAATTTGCGTACAGAAATCGCGAATTTTGGTGTAAGGGATATTATGTAGATACAGCTGGGAAAAATGCAAAAATAATAAAAGAATACATAAAGAACCAGTTAAAACATGATGAGAAGAATGACCAATTAGCTCTATTTGACCCGAAAGACCCGTTACGGGTAGCAAGTAGCAAAAATGCAAATGGATAATAACCGGGAAAGATCAGATAAGTTTTTGTTCCATGCAGGGGTATTGAGCAGGATAAATGAAGAATAGTATAGAACATTCACATATTAAAGGAAACAGATAATGATTTTTTTGTTGTGATCGAGGAGGATATTGGTTCGATATGGATAAAATTGATATGGTATATTTGTGGTGCGATGGGAATGATCCTGCCTTCCAAGCACGCAAAAATCAATATATGAACGTTGCTCCGAATGATGACAAGCTTGTTGGTGAGAGAAGATATGTCGATAATGATGAACTGAAATATTCGCTTCGTTCGCTGGAAAAGTATGCTCCGTGGATCAATCATGTATATATCGTAACGGATAGACAGATTCCGAAATGGCTTGATCTTGACTATAAAAAGGTAACGGTCGTCGATCATTCGGAGATCATGCCGAAAGAGATCATTCCTGTGTTCAATTCGGTCATTATCGAATATTTTTTGCCACTCATACCGAATTTGTCCGAGAAGTTTCTTTACGCGAATGATGATATGTTTTTCGGTGCACCAATAACATCCGATTATTTCTTTAATGGTGATAGGCCGATCGTTCGGTTGCGCAAAAGCAAAAGCTTGCCGCATAAGAAGGACGTTGCCTCTAAGGCGACTCGCGTGTCGATGAGTTTATTAGAGGGCACTTATAATCGCTTAGAATGGTATCGCTTGCATCATAACATTGACTCGTATACCAAATCGGCATTTTTAGATACGTTGGCACGGTATCATGATTCTTTTGTGTTGACATATGGAAATCGATTCCGAACAGAACATGATGTCCATCGTGTTATATTTGGATTAGATGCTGTATATGCCGATAAGGCTGACTTAGAAATCGTAAAACATCCGAGCATATTTGAAAGAAAAGTATTGTCGCTTTTCAAAAAAGTGACATGGGATAATTTGATCGGCAATGAAAGTGAAAAAACACGGCAAAATATCTTGAAATATAAGCCGAAATTATTCTGTATCAACTCGAATCCTGATTCGGCTGAACGTGAGAATAGCAGACGTTTTTTGAATTCACTTTTCCCTGAGCCGTCTAAGTTTGAAAAGAATATATAAATACAAAAAGAGGATAAATACTTGTGTATTTACCCTCTTTTGTTTTTCTATGAAACCAAACGATATCAATCATTCAGTATTTCGGTGATGCGCTCCATTATACTTTTGAAATGCTCATCAGTAGGGTTGCGCCAAGATCCTTCGATCGAGTACTGATAACGAATATAGTATAAAAATTTGTCGATCAAGTCGACATTGCATTCTGTATCCGAATGAGAGATCGCATCGATAAGCTCGGGGATACTGCAGGCGCGTGCTGCGATCCCATCTATTGCATAGGTTGCATTGCCGAGTGTGATAACATGTTTGTGTTGTAACAGAGCCTCCATACCAACAGTAGAGTTGACTGTAATAACGGCAGTTGCTTTGCTGATAAGCTGTTTGGTCGAGCCTGTTTTCAAAAATGTGATATCGGGATATTGTATGCGCAGGTCATCATAATTACAACGTCCGTTATCAGAAGGATGCTCTTTGATGATGATACGTAATTTTTTTTGATTTGACTCATTGTACTGACGAACTGCAGCTGCAACCCATTCGGTAAGTTCTGCCATATTGCGTATATATGGAGAATGCAATATGATCTGTGTATCATCATGGACTTGGAAAGGCACAAACAAATATGGTGTATCAAGATCCGGCGTTTCCTCGGCAATAGAAGGAGATGCTTTTTTCTTTTGGTACCATTTTTTCTTCTGTGCTCTGATCGGTGGTTCTTCGGTAAGGAGAGCGTCGAGCTTAGATCTGTCGATAGGAAGATCGCGGAAGAAATCAGCCGTTTTTTCCGCGAGGATACCTGCAGCATTGACACCTTTTGGATCTAATGTAGTCGTATTTGGCAAAAGACCGTTTTCAAAGAAACAAGTTTTGGCGCCATAAGCTTTTGCTGCTTCTATCGCGGCAGCTCGTTCTACTGTATTACCATTCCAAACGCATACCATATCGATATGGTTCGATTGTAAGTAGTTCCATATCCGTGTAAAGACGTGTTTGGCGATGCGTCTTAACGTAGCTTCTTTATGAAGATATCCGCGAAGGCCTGTGAATTTACGTATTTGCCCTTTTTTGAAGGAAAAATAGATACTACGATCGATACTTTCGGTTGTTAAGCTTGATGGAAGCGCAGATTCCGATACAGGCAATAACATATCCCGATAATAAGAAACGTTGTAATGAAAATAAAAAATATCATATTCTTTCGATAAGTGCTCGCCGATCTGAGAAAAATAATTCTTTTGATGGCGATTGACGCTAACGAATAAGATCTTTTTCTTTTGCATGAAGAAACCTCCGACTAAGAATAGCGACATTTAAATAGATGTGAAAGATGCTATTGATTTATATATAGATATAATATAGTATATGATAGTAACTGTAATATATAAAAATAAATGCAAAAATGAGTTTGATGTCGGTATAAAACCATCATTGATAACAAGTCACACTATATCTAATTATATATCTTTTTTTTATTATTTTCAAATCGCAAATTTATTACAAGGAGGGGTTTTGATGCCACGGCTGATCAAACAAACAATACGCAGAAATAAAGGGCATGGCAAAGGCATAACGATACCAACCGGAAGAAGCAAAATTGTAACTACAACTCTCTGCAAAGGGAAACAGTTTCGGCATTCACACGCTCCACAGCATTCTTTACATATGCCACGCAACCGTCGATCACCTCACCCAAGTTGTGCGTAGGCATATTGGTCGCCATACCCACAGCAATACCGCTAGCACCATTCACC
>JAFPBC010000186.1 GCA_017390595.1 Selenomonadales bacterium
GATGTGTTTCTTCTTATTATATGTATGCTTATTCGAATACTGCGCCTTTGCTTGCGGAGCTGACGAGTTTGGCATAGCGGGAGAGGTAGCCTTTGGTGACTTTTGGCTCGGGCTGTGTCCATTTTGCTTTACGCTCGGCAAGCTCTTCGTCGGAGAGTTTTACATTGAGGGCACGTTTCGGGATGTCGATGGCGATGATGTCGCCTTCTTCGAGGAGTGCGATCGGGCCGCCGTCCATTGCTTCAGGCGATACGTGACCGATGCACGCGCCGCGTGTCGCGCCGCTGAAGCGTCCGTCTGTGAGGAGCGCGACGCGGAGGCCCATGCCTGTGATGAGGGCTGTCGGGTTGAGCATCTCACGCATACCGGGGCCGCCTTTCGGGCCTTCGTAGCGGATGACGACGACGTCGCCGTCTTTGATCTGTTTGCCGATGATGGCATCGACTGCCGCTTCTTCGGAGTCGAATACGCGTGCGGGGCCTTCGAATACGAGCATATCTTCGGTGACGGCGCTTTCTTTGACGACGCCGTTGTCTGGTGCGAGGTTACCGCCGAGGATAGCGATGCCGCCTGTCGGACGATACGGTGCATCGGACGGTTTGATGATGCTGTGGTCACTGACAGGTGCGTGTTCGATACGCTCGCCGATGGTGCCGCTGACGGTGATGGCGTCTTTATGGATGAGGCCGAGTTTACTGAGCTCGTTCATGACTGCGCTGATACCGCCTGCTTCGTTGAGGTCGGTGATGAAGTGCGCGCCGCCCGGGCTCATTTTGGTGATGTACGGTGTTTTCGCGCTGATCTCGTCGAAGAGGGAGAGCGGGAGCTCGATGCCTGCTTCGTGCGCGATGGCAGGGAGATGGAGGACGGTGTTGGAGGAACCGCCGATGGCCATGTCTACCATGATGGCATTTTCGAATGCTTTTCTCGTGAGGATGTCACGCGGGCGGAGGTCCTGTTCGATAAGTTTCATGACTGCCGCGCCTGCGCGTTTGGCGAGCATACGGCGGCCGCCTGTGTAAGCGGCAGGTACGGTGCCGTTGCCGGGAAGACCCATACCGAGTGCTTCGGTGAGGCAGTTCATCGTGTTTGCGGTGAAAAGGCCCGAGCAGGAGCCGCAGCCGGGGCAGCTTGCCTGTTCGATGGCATCGAGTTCTTGGGCGTCGATCTTGCCCGATTCAAAGAGACCTGCGGCTTCGAACGTGTTGCTGAGACCGAGGTTTTTGCCTTTGTAACGGCCGGGGAGCATCGGGCCGCCGCTGACGACGACGGACGGGATGTTGAGTCGTGCGGCTGCCATCATCATGCCCGGTACGATCTTGTCGCAGTTGGGGATGAGGACGAGGCCGTCGAATGCGTGTGCCGTTGCTTGTGCTTCGATGGAGTCGACGATGAGCTCACGGCTGGCAAGCGAGAATTTCATGCCGTCGTGACCCATGGCGATGCCGTCGCAGACACCGATGGCGGGTACTTCGATCGGGGTGCCGCCTGCGGCGCTGATGCCGAGCTTGACTGCTTCGCAGATGTCACGAAGGTGTGCGTGACCCGGGATGATCTCGTTGAACGAGTTGACGACGCCGATGAGTGGTTTTTGTAAGTCTTCCGGTGTATAGCCCATCGCATAGAAGAGGGAGCGGTGAGCGGCTCTGGTGGAGCCTTTTTTAACGATATCGCTGCGCATGGTAATATCTCTCCTTTATATATTGCAGTAAGTGCAATTTGATTTTTTAGTCTATTCTTCTATTATACAAGATTACACTCTTTTTTGGCAAACGCAAATTAAGGTGTTTTCGGAATAAAAGACAGATAATTGAAAAATTTGTGAATAATCGGCAGGAGAATGAGAAGATTGGCCGAATATAACTATCAAGAATGAAAATCGCGTGCTTGTCGTCTGCGTGGGTCGGAGGCAAGGCACCGCTAATAAAAGGAGAGAAAACGATCATGATCAAAAGAGATGGAACGCTTAATGTTGTAACGAAAGAAATGTTCGGTGGCCCGGGCGAAACGATCATCAAAAACCTTATCGAAGGCGATGAATTCTGCGGTAAAGGCCGTCTGTTCGCGCATAACGTATTGAAACCGGGTGTTACGCTTGGTAACCATCAGCACGTAAACGATTTTGAAGCATATTACATCCTCAAAGGTGTCGGCGACTACAACGATAACGGCGTAGAAACGAAACTCTATCCGGGCGATGTTGCTTACTGTCCGGAAGGCGAAACGCACGGCATTACGAACAACGGTGAAGAAGATCTCGAGATCATCGCGCTTATCTTGTTCGACAAAAAAGACTGATAACTGACTGAGAGAGCCCCGATGCACGGTTTGTGTGTCGGGGCTTTTTGTTTGTGCGGGGAAAAAGGAGATATCCTGATATTTTTTTGCTTTTCGGCGGATTTTGCTATTGCATCGTGTGTTTTATAGTGGTATAATACTTAGGTCTAATAAGACAGGTTTAGGTTATTTTTGACCTTCCCTGCTCCCTCGAGGGAGCCAAAGTCCAAAGGAGGAGGTGATTTCGTGAGAAAGTACGAAGTCATAATCATTGTAAAA
>JAFPBC010000187.1 GCA_017390595.1 Selenomonadales bacterium
AAGGCACTGTCTTCTGTACGGCGCTTTATTTCGGTCCCGACGGCAAACTGCTCGGTAAGCATCGTAAGCTCAAACCGACTGCTTCGGAACGATTGATCTGGGGTGAAGGCGATGGCAGTACGCTCAAAGTTATCGAAACACCGTTTGGTCGTGTGGGTTCCCTCATTTGTTGGGAAAATTATATGCCTCTTGCACGTGCGGCAATGTATGCGCAAGGTGTCCAGATATATGTAGCACCGACGGCAGACAGTCGTGACACGTGGTTCGCTACGATGCGTCACATCGCTATCGAAGGGCGTTGCTTCGTGATCGGCTGTAATCAATACTCATCCAAATCCGACTATCCCGAAGATATTGCCTCGAGAGATGAATTCAAAGATCTGCCTGAAGAAATGTGCCGTGGCGGCAGCTGTATCGTAAATCCGCTCGGAGCGTTCGTTGTTGAACCTGTCATCGGTAAAGAAACGATCATCTATGCAGACCTTGATCTCGGACAAGTGGCACAAGGACAATTTGATTTCGATGCTATGGGTCATTACAGCAGACCTGATGTATTCCAATTGATCGTGAATACGAAGAAAAAAACGAATGTGATCTGGCAAGACTGAACAATATAAGATCAGAGGCATAGCTTTGCAGCATTATGCTAACGATCATTCGGTAAAAACATAAACAGCGGCGGAGCGTGGTCTTTGCCGCTGTTTTTAGCATGAAATAAAAATGAGAGTAAAGACAATTTGTCGCATACGATTCGACCTTTCGTGAGAAAAAGTCATATATATTATAGATATAAGATGATTCGTAATGAAGACATCGTTTAAAGGAGGCGAACAGTATGTTTTTATCGCCTGTAAAAGAAAAATTAAGCGTTCCTTATCCGGAATTGTTTTCTCTTTTGGAGAGATCAGACGGTATTTTGTATGATAAGGTAGTAGACGAATCTTCTTTGATATCTCACGAACATCCTGTATATCGATGCGATACATATGACGAAGCAGTATCGCTCTTGACGATATTGGCGACAAAACGATTGGAGGGATACTATATCCCCGGAACGAAGATCCCGTATATCGTTGTTGCTCTGCGTGTATTTGCGAGAATGAGCGAAGCGGGCTTTTCCGAAGGAGAGCAGTTAGCGGGATTCGCGTGGGTACTTGTAAGGCAGAAGTTTGCGACAATGGAAGAAATTTGTGAGATATGCGGAGATTATGTCGGTAATTTTGTCAGCGAAGAGCACAAAACAGAATATGAGAATTATACAATATGTTATTACAGACATGCTCTTCAACAGAAATTTTTGCAGATCGAGATGGCTGTGGTGATGACGATCTTGCACAAGTTGCGCAGGGAACATGATCGCGCGTTCATCAAAGAGAATCCCATGCCGAGACGATATGCGGAAAAAGGTGTTGAATGGGATGAAAATGAAGAATTGGCAGATTATGATGAGGAATCTTGCGATTGTTGGGAGCGAGATATCGAGCCCGAGTGTAACGTAGATGGTGAGCCGATATGGTATCATATAAAACCACATCATCCATATGACGATAATGACTTAGTCTATCATAAAAGCGGATATGCACGTATTTATGAAGTACACAATGGGTATTTGGCAGATATCGATATAGAGAAATACAGAGAAGAATACAAAGCATACTGTGATCGTTCTCAAGAGCTGTTTTGGAAACGATTCGGTGTGAAATATGAGGATATAGAAGATGAGCTGTATCAGCTCTTTACGAATAACATAGGCGATGTATATTGCGAGTGTAATGATATTCTTTATGATATCGACATCATAAACAAGAATAGCATTGCGTGGAGTCATGGATATCTGCGTTATATGTTGTTATGATATTCGCCGTCGTGATGAAAATAGCATATGTCGGGCAAGTGATCTTCCTCTCCCATATTCGGTCGATGATCTTGCCTCAATATAAAAAAGCTGTACCGTAAATGGTACAGCTTTTTTATATTGATCCGTCAAAAACTTCCTAATGATGGTTCACCAAAAGCAAACAAGGCTTCGTTGATGGTAAAGATATCGTAGATTTGTTTTAAGATGAAATATTCGATGATAATATCGAACTTACTGCTGTAAGTCAACGTATAACCTGCCGTACGGAGAAATTCGTTCGTTTCGGACAATGTCAGTTCGAGTGCTATTGCAAAAGCAAGTGCTGTTGCTTTGGTTGGCTGATAGTTTGGATTTGTTTTGATTTTAGAGAAGAGCTTACGATCGATATTAGCTTTTTTGTAGACGGTGGGCTCTTTCAGTCCACGTTCTTTGATATACGTTAACAGTGCCGCCGAAAAACTTTTTTCACGGTTTGACAGGAGCGAGGTCAAGTCTCTGTCGTATGATGACTGCGGTCGATAGACTGCTGCGGATTCGTTGATTCGAGGAGTATTGGTAGGTGCGGAAGGATCAATATGATTCGTAGGGGAGAACAGACAAGATACATAATCGGAGATATCTTGCCAATTTTCCGATCGCTCTAAAAGATGTGATTGTGCACTGACAAGATATATCTGAATATCTTGGATGTCTTTTGTGTTGATAAGCGCGTCAAAAAAAACATTGCGTGCGATCTCATAAGGGAATCCCTGCGTACCATATCCGAGAAGCGGAATTGCAAGTGTAGTCAACGCAAGGCGAGATGCGTGAAGAAATATTGTTTCGTAACAATGCCTAAGTGTATTTATCTCTTCATAAATACCACCTTGCCAAAGTGGTACTGCGACATGGATCACGTACTGAGCACAGAGACCGAAAGCGGGAGAGACAGCACTGTGACCGAAAGGAAGTGCGCCTATTTCTTTGCGTGCGGCAAGCAGTACATCGCCTGCTGTGCGGTAGATACTGCCGTTTAATGACTCTGTAATAATAGGATGAGGACTACATGGCGATACGATAGCGTCAGCAGACACGCTTGCAATATCGGCACATACGAATTTGAGCGGCACGACGATCTCTCCTTTCATACGAATCGTTTCTTTTATTGTAGCACTTATCAAACAGGAAAAAAAGAATTTTAATATGCCCCAAAAGGCAAACGGATTCGGTTTGTTTTTGCAGCAAGCATTTCTGTTTAAATCGTTATAGTATGATATTTCATATTATAATGTACTGCAATTAAGAATGTGTTTATATAAAATAACCTCATTCGCAGAAAATCTTTGTGATAATTATTTGATTCTTATTTTTAACACAATTATATACCGAAAATATGTTAAAAACAAGAATAATTCAGATGTTTAACACAAAGATTGGATCGTGAGGTGGTCTATCGTGAAGATCTATGATTACCAAGGAAAAAAGAATATTAGCGGTGAGCGGATCCGTGAGGCGAGATTAAAACGCAGACTTACACAAGCGGATTTTGCAGCGCAGTTACAGGTTGCCGGTATCATGATAGAACGTGATAGTATCAGTAGGATCGAGATCGGAACACGTTTTGTAGCAGATTTTGAATTGATGGCAATGGCTAAGGTACTGAATGTATCGGTAGAATGGCTATTGTCCGAAGAATAAGAAGACTGTCGAGTATTCGATGGTCTTTTTTTATAATTCGATGTTAGCAGTATGTTTCATGATGGAATATGTTTTTGTATCTTGGCAATCTTCATTGGCTTTTTGCATAAAGTTTACCAATCGGCAGCGAAAGGAGCGGAAAAGCGATGAAAGGCATTGTGTTACAGATAAATAAAAGACGTATTCTTTCATCATTTTTATTTTGTCTTTGCGGACTCGTGTTATGGGGTGCGATGATGCCGAATACAAGTACGCCGATCGAGTCTGCAGTCATAGGAGAGGCGATTCGTCATGGTGATGAGTCAAAACCTGATATCGCGTTTGCGTGCAATGTATTTTGGGGTGAAGAATATCTTCCATCTATGTTATCGACACTCGAAAAAGAAGGGGTCAATATTACTTTTTTCATCGGGGGAACATGGGCAAAAGAAAATCCCGATCTATTAAAAACGATCGTTGCGGGTAACCATGAGCTTGGCAATCATACGTACAGTCATCCACATCCGACACAGATCACATCAGAAAAAAATCGTGAGCAGATACAAAAAGCAGAAGATATCATTCGAGAGATAACAGGAGTACAGACGAAATTGTATGCACCGCCTTACGGAGAATGTGATAAACGCGTTATCCATATTGCAGAGGAGTTGGGATATGACACGATACTCTGGAGCATCGATACGATAGATTGGCAAAAACCGTCTCCTAAAACGATCAAAGAACGTGTTCATAAAAAAATAAAAAACGGAGCGATCATATTGATGCATCCGACAAAGTCTACGGCAGAGGCACTGCCATCACTTATCCAAGAGTTGAAAGCGAAAGGATATACCATTACTTCGGTTGGAAATGTCATTGCCCAATAAACAGAACCAAAAATTACATATCTATAAGCATTGAAAACAATAATTAAATATGATAAGATAGGCCTGCCATTTTCTAAAAGAGGGGAGGCGTATCGGATGAATAAAAAATATAGCAAGTGGGTCGTATCGCTGTTTTGCTTTATATTGTCTTTTGGTATTGGTGGATCGTTGGTGTTTTGTGCATCGCTTTCGGGCAAAACGGTCATTGTAGATGCGGGGCATGGTGGATATAATCCCGGCGCGATCGCTAATGGAAGTGTGGAAAAAGATAATAATCTTGCTGTTGCATTACTCTTAGAAAAGCAATTAAAAGAAGCAGGGGCGACTGTTATCATGACGCGAAGCACAGACCGAGCGGTTGCGTCTAAGGTGACCTCGCTGCGCTCGGAGCTTCAAGCACGTGTCGATATTGCTGAACGAAATGACGGGGATATTTTTGTCAGTATCCATTCCAATTCGAACAATGATCCGAGTTTTCATGGCGCTATGACTTTTTACGGTGGCGAACGCTCGGAAGAGTTGGCCGAAACGATACAAAAAAATCTTGTGTATCGAACCAAAGCAGAAGACAAGGGGATACAGATGGC
>JAFPBC010000188.1 GCA_017390595.1 Selenomonadales bacterium
ACTTGTCCGAGATCAAGGTCTGCATAGATGATCGTTTCTTTACCGATGACAGGTTCAACAACGAACGCTCCGAGCGGATTTACGATACAGCTGCCGCCACGGCACATTTCTTCGGGCAGATCTTTAAATTCATCTCTCGAGGCAATGTCTTCGGGATAGTCGGATTTGGATGAGTATTGATTACAGCCGATCACAAAGCAACGCCCTTCGATAGCGATATGACGCATCGTAGCGAACCACGTGTCACGACTGTCTGCCGTCGGTGCTACATATATCTGGACACCTTGTGCATACATTGCCGCACGTGCAAGCGGCATATAATTTTCCCAACAAATGAGGGAACCCACGCGGCCAAACGGTGTTTCGATAACTTTGAGCGTACTGCCATCGCCTTCGCCCCAGATCAATCGTTCCGAAGCAGTCGGTTTGAGCTTGCGATGCTTACCGAGAAGCTTACCGTCGGGACCGAAATAAAGTGCTGTACAGAAGACAGTGCCTTCACTCGTATCCTGGTCTTTTTCGATAACACCGATCACACAATACACACCTGCTTCTTTTACTGCTGCTCCGAGTGCATCAGTATCGGCACTCGGTACTTGAATGGCATTGTCCCAATAACGCTGATAGTCCTTGCGTCCTTCCAAAGAACGACTGCCTACAACAGCACCGAATCCCATACCGCGTGGATAGCACGGAATGAACGCTTCGGGGAATACAACGAGTTGTGCGCCGTTTTGACCTGCTTCAAGGAGCAACTTCGCTGCTTTTTCAATGCATCCTTGTTTGTCCATAATTACCGAACCAGCTTGCACTACCGCTACTTTTACTTGATCCATCGTTCTCATTTACAACACCCTTCCATTTTATATTTCGAAAATTTTTAAAACCACCTGTTATTACCAGACTATTCTGTTGATTCTATTTTATATTGTCAAAGGAAATCCGTAAAGAAAAATTTTTTATGAATACATAAAACATAAAAAGACCTCACTCCATAAGAGTGAGGTCTTAGTTTTATTCTGCATCCGTAAGGAGAACTTTGCGCGAGAGATTGACGCGGCCTTGACGGTCGATTTCGATAACTTTTACTTTTACGACATCGCCGATCGCTACAACGTCTTCTACTTTTTCTACGCGTTCTTTAGCGAGCTGAGAAATATGCACAAGGCCTTCTTTGCCCGGCAATACTTCTACGAACGCACCGAAGTTCATGATGCGCGTTACTTTACCTTCATACGTTTCACCGACTTCGACTTCACGAACGAGGTCTTCGATCATCTTAACAGCTTTTTTACCTGCTTCCATATCGACAGCAGCGATGAACGTTTTACCATCGTCTTCGATGTCGATTTTTACGCCGGTTTCTTCAATGATCTTTTTGATGATTTTGCCGCCCGGTCCAATGACGTCGCGGATCTTATCCGGATGGATCTGGAGCGTGATGATGCGCGGTGCATACGGCGACAATTCTTCTCTCGGCTGATCGATCGCTTCGAGCATTTTGCCGAGGATATGCATTCTGCCGCGACGAGCTTGTGCAAGTGCGTCAGTAAGGATCTCTTTCGTAAGACCTTCGATCTTGATATCCATCTGAATTGCCGTTACGCCTTCCGTCGTACCTGCAACTTTGAAGTCCATATCACCGAGAGCATCTTCCATGCCCTGGATGTCTGTGAGGATCGTGTAGTTGTCTCCTTCTTTGACGAGACCCATAGCAACACCCGATACAGGGCGTTTGATCGGCACGCCTGCGCTCATGAGCGACATCGTGCTGCCGCATACGCTGGCCATCGAGCTGGAGCCGTTCGATTCCAAGATTTCGGATACGAGACGGATCGTGTACGGGAATACATCTTCCGACGGGATCATCGGAACGAGTGCACGTTCTGCAAGTGCGCCATGACCGATCTCACGACGACCCGGACCGCGGGACGGTCTTGTTTCGCCGACAGAGAATGCCGGGAAGTTATAATGGTGCATATAGCGTTTCGATTCTTCTGTGCCAAGACCATCGAGGATCTGTTCGTCACCGATCGCACCAAGCGTCGTGATCGTAAGAGCCTGCGTCTGACCGCGCGTGAAGAGTGCCGAACCGTGCGTACGAGCGAGCAAGTCTACTTCACACGTGATCGGGCGAACTTCTTCGATGCCACGACCGTCAGGACGAATTTTTTCGTCTGTGATCATATGGCGAACGATATTTTTAAGCGTTTTGTGCATGATATAGCTGAGTTTTTTGCCTTCTTCCGGATAGATTTCGGCAAAGTGTTCCATTGCTTCCGCTTTGACTGCATCAACAGCAGCATCACGGCTATGCTTGTCCGCATTGCGAACAGCTTCGTTAAGTTTGTCCGAGATATATTCTTTGACAGCCTGTTCCATGTCTTCCGGTACCGAGAAAAGTGCGATCTCGCGTTTCGGTTTGCCTGCAACAGCTACCATGTCGTTTACGAATGCAACGATTCTTTTGATCTCTTCATGACCGAACAAAATTGCTTCCAAGATAACATCTTCCGGAAGTTCGTTCGCACCTGCTTCTACCATGGAGATCGCATCTGCCGTACCTGCCACTGCAAGGTTGAGATCGCTCTGTTCCATCTGTTCGACTGTCGGGTTGATGACGAACTGGCCGTTCACACGACCAACGCGAACACCACCGATCGGGCCGTTAAACGGAATATCCGACAAAGAGAGTGCTGCAGAAGCACCGATCATAGCTGTGATCTCAGGTGCATTATCCTGTTCTACCGAGAGTACCGTAGCAACGATCTGTACATCATTGCGGAAACCTTCTGCAAAGAGCGGACGGATCGGACGGTCAAGAAGACGGCTGAAGAGGATAGCCGATTCGCTCGGACGACCTTCACGTTTGATAAAACCACCCGGGATCTTACCAACGGAGTACAATTTTTCTTCATAGTCAACTGTGAGCGGGAAGAAATCGATCCCTTCACGCGGTTCTGCCGATGCCGTAGCTGTTACCAATACAGCCGTGTCACCATAGCGAGCCAAAACAGCACCGCTTGCCTGTTTTGCCATTTTTCCTGTTTCGATGGTAAGGGTTCTGCCACCCAATTCCATTTCAAAAATATGCATACCTATGCATCCTCCTACTATTCTTTACTATTAACATAGATTGATTCGACATATTTCTTTTTTTACCTGCTAATAAAACCTGTTTCGTAAAATAATATTCCCATTCTTCAACTTTTTTGTTAGGACATACAAAAAGAGCGCTGGATATCCAACGCTCTTTTGTAATCTCAGATTACTTACGGATGTTCAATTTAGCGATGATCGTACGGTAACGTTCGATATCGACTTTACGCAAGTAGTTCAAAAGACCACGACGGTGACCAACCATTTTCAAAAGGCCACGACGGGAATGATGGTCTTTTTTGTGTTCTTTCAAGTGTTCCGTCAAGTACACGATGCGGTGCGTCAAGAGAGCGATCTGTACTTCCGGGGAACCCGTATCGCCTTCATGCGTGCGGTACGTTTCGATAATCTGTTGTTTCTGTTCTGCAGTGATCATTATTTATTCCTCCTAATGTTATGATCCCCACCGCCAAGATATCCGTCGGAGTGTCGGAAGTCCTAGCGTCGGTTCATTATTTTGCGTGACTCACGCGACTATTAGTATATCACAGAATATACTGTCTGTAAAAGGTTTTTTACCAAAAATCAAAAATATTTTTTGGCCGTTTCAACGTCTTGATGAAGCTGGTTGACAAGTGCTTCAATACCGCTGAATTTCTGTTCGTTACGCAATTTTGCCAAGAATTCGATCGTCAATTCCTGACCATAGATATCTGCCGCAAAATCCAAAATATGAACTTCGATATGGCGATAGATACCGTCAAAAGTCGGATTCGTTCCGATATTGGCAACAGCAGAATGAACCTTGCCGTCTGCGGTAATCGCACGCACGGCATAAACGCCGTTGTTCGGTACAGCAGCTTCCGGCGGTAAGTCAAGATTAGCTGTCGGGAATCCGATCGTACGACCGCGTTCATCACCATGAACGACTGTCGAAGTCAAGCGGAAGTCACGACCCAAAAGGTCTGCTGTCTTTTCCACATTACCGTCGTTGATATAGCCACGGATCAAAGTCGAGCTAATGAGATCGTCCGTGTCGCAGACAGCTTCATGTATCTTCACTTCGAATCCGTATTTTTTGCCGAATTCTTTTAAGAGCTCGGAGTTGCCTTGATTTTTATAACCGAACGTATAGTTCGGACCGACAACAACGAATTTCGGCGCATATGCTTCGATCAGCATGCGAATGAAGTCTTCTGCTCCGATCTCCAATACTTCTTTGGTAAACGGAATGTTGACAAGTACATCAACACCGAGACTCTGCATAACGGTCTGTTTTTCTTCGTTCGACATCAAACGTACAGGACAACGTTCGGGCGCAACGACCGAGAGCGGATGATTGCTGAACGTGAATACGATCGATGTGCCACCGATCTCGCGAGCGCGTTCTACTGCCGCACCGATGACCTGCTGATGTCCTCTGTGAACACCGTCAAACGTTCCGAGCGCAATACAGATATTCGCATATTTATCTTTTAATTGACTAAGCTCCGTACAAAGTTCCAATTATTTTCACCTCTTACTACTATTCCCCATCGGCCGATAAATGGAATACCTTTTCAGGCACTAATCTTGTTCCATGTTCGGACACGCGGGCAATCCCTACGAATCGGTCACCGATATAAACGCGGACACGATCCACATGGCATTTAGAAATGATGACGGTGCGTCCGTTTTCAAATGCGATGCCATCCGTAGTCGTCAGCTGTACAGACGGGATATCCGAGAGCACTTGATCCATTTGAAGCAGTGCGTTTTCTTTAAGTTCCGCAAGTTCTTCCAGAGTTTTGGCAGAATCAAGCGTGAACTTTCCCGCTCTTGTTCGAAGAAGGAAAGAAAGTACGGTCGGAATACCGAGTTTCTCTCCGATATCGATGCACAGCGTACGAATATACGTTCCTTTCGAGCAGTCTACGTCGATGACGATAGCATCATCACGTCGCTCGATGAGCGTAATTTTATTGATACGAACAGGACGCGGTGTACGCTCGATCTCCTTGCCGGCACGCGCCAATTCGTATAATTTTTTTCCGTTTATCTTGATAGCAGAGTACATCGGAGGCAATTGCTCAATATCCCCTTCAAAAGAGTTGAGCACTTTTACGATCTCTTCTTCGCTCGGCATCGTATATGCCTTGCGACAAATTTCATTGCCTGTGTCGTCCCCTGTATCGGACGCCCATCCGAATGTGATCTCCGCACGATATGCTTTATCGTCTTTATCAAGATATTCTATCAATCTTGTCGCAAAGCCCAATCCGACAGGCAGTACCCCTGCCGCCGATGGATCAAGCGTCCCCGTATGACCGACTCGTTTTAATCCGTACATTCTTCGCACGGCAGAAACGATATCATGCGATGTCATTCCGGGCGGTTTTAACACGTTCAAAAATCCTTGTGTCATCATTCGCCTACTTTCGGCAGAATAACAGCCAATAATTTTTCTCGTGCTTCTTCTATCGAGCCTTCAATGGAGCATCCTGCCGCACGCGCATGCCCGCCGCCGCCAAACTGCAGCGCAACTTGACTGACATCGACAGTGCGCGAACGCATGCTGACTTTAACAGAAGAATCATCTCTTTGTTTCAGCATCACAGCGACATCAACGCCTTCTATCTTGCGCGGATACGTAATGAGCTCGTCCGTGCTTTCATCGTTCGCAAGCATATCTTTGGTCACTGTAATGATAGCGATCTTTCCTTCGGCAAAAAAGGCCATCGTCTGAAGCGCACGCACTGTAAGACGCATCGTGTTCATCGATACGGTTTCAAGTGCTTCGGCAATGACATTCGGCTCTGCACCGTGTGCCAAAAGCTCGGCACCGATCCGCATCGTAGCAGGCTTTGTATTCGCATAGCGGAAGAATCCGCAATCGGTAGCGATAGCCGTATAGAGATTGATCGCCATCTCTTTGGTGAGCGACGCCTTAGCTTTCTCTATCAAACGATAGATGAGTTCGCCTGTTGCCGCCGCATCGGCATCGAGCCATCTATGATCGGTAAAACCACGATTCGATACATGATGATCGATGTTAAGGGTAGGTGCATGAACGATCTCTCCGACACGCCCGATCCTGTCGGCTGTGCTGGCATCAAGGATGATCAAGAGGTCGGCATTGATACGACCGACTTCGTCTACCGAACGGATCGCCTCCCAGTGCGGAAGGATACGATAGACGGGCGGAAGGATATCATCCAATACGATCGTTACCTGTTTTCCCTGACTTGTAAGGAATTCATAAAGAGCAAGGAGCGAACCGAGACTGTCTCCGTCGGGACTGACGTGCGCCGTTAAAACAAAAGATCGATTTTCTTTTATAAGAGCCAGTACTTCGGCTTCTGTTACCGTTTTCATCGGTTTTGCTCATCCCTTTGAATTTGATTGAGAAGTGTTTGAATGTGCGCGCTATATTGGAGAGATTTATCGATCTCGAGCGACAATTCGGGATTAAAACGCAAACGAATGCGTTTACCGATCTCACTGCGCATGAATCCGAGCGCCTTGTTAAGACCGATCCAGCATGCTTTATTCTGCTCTTCCGAGCCCATCATGCTGACATAGATCTTGGCATTTCTGAGGTCGCCTGTGACAGCGACCTCCGTTACCGTTACCATACAATCTTTAACGCGCGGGTCTTTTATGTCATTCAAGATGATCTTGCTGACCTCTTGTTTGATAAATTCTTGTACTTTTTCTACTCGTAATTGACTCATATGCTATTCACCGCTTTTCTTAGGATTCCGGTTTGATCTGTTCCATCGTGTATGCCTCGATGATATCGTTTTCTTTGATATCGCGGAACTTCTCGATCGTAACCCCGCATTCATAGCCGGAAGCAACTTCTTTGACGTCATCTTTGAATCGACGGAGCGATTCGATCATGCCGTCATGTACAACGACACCGTTACGAACGATGCGAAGCTGTGCCGAGTTCGTCAATTTACCTTCGAGAACGTAGCAACCTGCAACGAGTGCTTTGGAGAAGCTCATGACCTGACGGATCTCCGCACGACCGAGCTGTACTTCTTTGTACTGCGGTGCAAGGAGACCTTTCATTGCTGCTTCTACATCGCTGATCGCTTCGTAGATAACGCGATAGAGTCTAATATCGATCTGTTCGCTGTCTGCCAAACGACGTGCATTTGCGTCCGGACGAATGTTGAAACCGATGATAAGTGCATTCGATGCCGATGCGAGCATGATGTCGGACTCGTTTACAGCACCGACGCCTGCATGAACAACGTTTACACGTACTTCGTTATTCGTTTCATTCAATTTGAGAAGCGACTGACGAACAGCTTCGAGCGAACCCTGTACGTCTGCTTTGATAAGGATGTTGAGGTCTTTGATCGTACCTGCTTGGATCTGTTTGAAGAGATCATCAAGCGATACTTTCTGAGAACTGCTCATTTCTTCACTGCGGCGTTTCGCCAAACGTTTTTCCGCTACGCTCTTAGCGATTTTTTCTTCAACCGCGTTGAGGATATCACCTGCTGCCGGAACATCCGACAAACCGAGTACTTCGACAGGCGTAGACGGACCTGCTTTTTTCACTTTTTCACCACGGTCGTTCATCATCGCACGGACTTTACCGTATGCCGTACCTGCAATGATAGAATCGCCGATAGAGAGCGTACCTGTCTGAACGAGAACCGTTGCAACAGTACCTCTGCCTTTATCGAGTTTTGCCTCGATGATCGTACCCTGCGCAGGACGTTTCGGATCTGCTTTGAGTTCCTGCATTTCTGCAACGAGGAGGATCATTTCAAGAAGGTCGGTAATACCGATCTTCTGATGAGCCGATACTTGAACAACGATCGTATCGCCGCCCCAATCTTCCGGGATCAAGCCGTTTTCGGAAAGCTGCTGCATGATACGGTCGGGGTTTGCACCCGGACGGTCGATCTTGTTGATCGCAACAATGATCGGTACCTGTGCCGACTTCGCATGGTTGATCGCTTCGATCGTCTGCGGCATAACACCATCGTCTGCCGCTACAACGAGGATAGCGATATCCGTGATCTTCGCGCCGCGCGCACGCATCGAGGTGAACGCTTCGTGACCCGGGGTATCAAGGAATACGATCTTCTGACCGTTGCACATAACCTGGTATGCACCGATATGCTGAGTGATACCGCCCGCTTCTTGCGACGTAACGTGCGTTTTGCGGATCGCATCGAGAAGCGATGTTTTACCATGGTCAACGTGACCCATAACGGTAACGACCGGCGGACGACCTACGAGGTTAGCCGGATCATCTTCGATCTCCGGTACTTCTGTCGGATCTTCTTCCGGCGGCAATTCCTGTACAGCGACACCGAATTCGCCTGCAACGAGCGTAATCGCATCGATATCGAGTTCTTGGTTGATCGTAGCCATCGTACCCATGAGCATCAATTTTTTGATAAGCTCGCTGACTTCACGACCCATACGAGCTGCCAATTCTTTGACCGTCATCGGACCGCCGACTTTGATCGCTTTCGGACGCGACGCTTCGAGCATTGCCTGTGCCGCTTGCTGATGCATTACGGAGTCTTTCTGGTTACGTTGTTTTTTATTGTTGTTTTTATTGTTGCGGAAATTGTTTTTGCCACCTTGATTGTTATTCGGGCGGTTGTTATTATTTCCGAAACGGTTGTTATTATCAAAACGATTATTGCTGTTCATCTGACCACCACGATTCATACCTTGTGCGTTCGGACGATTATTGTTAAAACGGTTGTTTTGGTTACCGCTGTTTTGCGGTGCACGATTTTGCTGACCTGCGCCCTGCTGTGCGTTCATCGGACGCTGACCGCCTTGCTGCGGACGATTCTGCTGTCCTTGCGGGCGACTTGGGTTCTGCTGACCCTGCGGTCTTTGCTGCTGTGCACCGTCTTTACGGAAAGCAGGTTTATTCTGCTGACCCTGCGGACGATTTTGATTCTGCTGTCCCTGCGGTTTCTGCATCTGCGGCTTTTCTGCCGGTTTATTCTGTTTCGGTGCTTCCTCTTTTTTCGGAGCATCACCTGTTTTATGTGCAAAAGTACGCGAGATCAACTGTTTCGCATCTTCATCTACGTTACTCATATGGTTTTTGGCTTCAATTTTGTTTCTTTCCAAAATGTCCAAAATAACCTTGCTCGATGTATTATATTCTTTGGCCAATTCCCAAATCCTGTATTTTGACATCAATCCACCCCCATTACATTTCGCCTTTGAGTGTCTTTAATTTTTTTTGAATCCCTTTTTTAAATCCGTCATCCAATATGACAACGACGGCCCGGAATTCTCTGCCGATCGCTGCTCCCAGCTCTATCTTGGTAACTGCTTCAACGCAGTCTACTTCATATTCTTCTGCCAATTCACGATACTTTTTCTTCGTTTCATCGGCACAATCTTCTGCCATCAGGATCATTTTGGCTTTGCCGGCTCTGATCGCCTTCTCCGCACCAAAATCGCCCGATGCCAGTTGGCCTGCTTTTTGCGCCAGACCCAATAGCGACAACATGCTTTTATACATTCTGAACGCCTGCTTTCAATGTTTCGTAAACAGTCGCATCAACAGCGCATTTCAACGACTTTTCAAGTCGTTTTTCTTTATAGGCTTTCGTGACGCAGGCTTCACACGGACAAACATATGCACCGCGCCCCGACTTCTTGCCTGTTGGGTCAAGGAGTATTTCACTTTCGGGCGTCCGCACAATTCGAATCAATTCTTTTTTGTTTTTCATTTCCTGGCAACCGACACACATCCGTTGCGGGATCTTCTTTTGTACCATACGTCCGCCTCCCTATCAATCTTCGACTGCTTCTGCCGCCTGCGATTCGCTCTTGATGTCGATCTTCCAACCGGTCAATTTAGCAGCCAAACGCGCATTCTGACCTTCTTTGCCGATCGCGAGCGAAAGCTGATAATCGGGAACGACTACTTTCGAAATTTTGTTCACTTCGTCAACTTCGACCGAAACGACTTTTGCGGGACTGAGTGCGTTGGAGATATAGACAGCAGGATCTGCATCCCATTTCACGATATCGATCTTTTCACCACGAAGTTCATCAACGATCGTCTGCACACGCATACCTTTCGGACCTACGCAAGCGCCTACCGAATCGACTTCTTCGTCACGCGAAAATACAGCGATCTTCGAACGCATACCCGGTTCACGAGCAACCGATTTGATCTCAACAGTGCCGTCGTGAATTTCGGGAACTTCCAATTCGAACAAGCGTTTCAAAAGACCAGGATGCGTTCTCGATACCATGATCTGCGGACCTTTGCTCGTCTTTTTCACTTCGATGATATATGTTTTCACACGATTACCGAGCGCGTATTCTTCACCGATCATCTGTTCCGTCGGCGGAAGGACAGCTTCCGTTTTGCCGAGGTCGATGAATACGTTTTTCTGCTCAATACGCTGAATGATACCCGTCAAGATATCGCTCGAACGATTCGAGAATTCTTCATAGATGATACCACGTTCCGCTTCACGGATACGCTGTACAACGACTTGTTTTGCAGTCTGAGCTGCAATACGGCCGAAATCACGCGGCGTTACTTCGATCTCAAGAATATCTTCTTCCATATATCCCGGGTTGATCTTGCGTGCATCCGCAAGAGAGATCTCAAGACGATCATCTTCCACTTGCTCCACGATCGTTTTTCTTGCATACACATGGATCTCACCCGTTTCGCGATCAAGCGATACGCGCACGTTCTGTGCCGAACTGAAATTTCTTTTATATGCCGAAATCAAAGCTGCTTCAATCGCATCAAACAGTATTTCCGGTGCAATACCTTTTTCTTTTCCCAATGCTTCAAATGCCAGCATAAATTCTGCATTCATGTTTTTTGACTCCCCCTACATTCTATCTTAGAAATCCAAATATAATTTAATTTGTGCAACTTGTTCTCTGGTAAGTGTGATCTCTTCGCCATCTACATCAAGTTTGATCTGATTGTCAACGAGACCCAAAAGGATACCGACGATCGTTTTTTTACCGTTCATCGGCGCGTAGAGCGATGCTTCTACTTTATCGCCTGTATGACGGACGAAATCTTTTTCTTTCTTGAGTGCGCGGTCAAGGCCGGGCGAAGATACCTCCAAATAATAGCTTTCGCTGATCGGATCAAGCTCATCGAGTTTTACTTCGAGCTGCTCACTGAGTTTTTGACAATCTTCAATATCTATTCCGTTCTCTTTGTCAATAAATACACGCAAGTACCAATCTCTTTCTTTGACGAATTCGACATCGACCAACTCGATCTCTGTACCGTCGAGCAGCTCCAATGCCAATTCTTCCACAAGTATTTCTACTTTGTTTGCCATAGATTGCACCTCCATTCTTTCTGTCTATCTATTTTTTCTGCTTGTCGAGCCTATCCTCAATGCAGATATCTAATAAAGCCATTTTGTTATAATAAAAGAGCGGGAATTACTCCCACTCTTCATCATCAAACATAGAATAGCCTTTCTCTTCTATAATTATAGCATTCCAGGCCACTGTTTACAAGGTTTTTCCTTAAATTTTACTTAAAAAAGCATCATTTGATCGGTCTCTGTCATGCCTTCAAAGCATCCGTGTTGACGCATGATCTCGATCGAAGTTTTGGAGATATGCGAACGGACTCGCACATCTTCTATCGAGGAGAACGGTGCGTCGTTGCGCGCTTCGACGATGCCTTTTGCCGCATTGGCGCCTACCCCTTCAAGCGCGGCGAACGGCATGATCAAATGATCGTCTTCAATAATAAATCGTTCCGCATCCGATTTGTTGAGGTCGACACGCACGATATAGTATCCCCGCAGATACATCTCCAACAGTATCTCGAGCGTCGTTTGAAGACCTTTTTCTTTTACGCTGAGGGCATTACCGCCACGCTGCTCGAATTCGATCAGCTTATTCTTGATAGCACGCTGTCCCTGTACTGCAAGATCGGCATCGAACTCAGTCGCACGTACCGTACAATATGCCGCATAGAAAGCAAGCGGATAATGTACTTTACAATATGCGATTCGAAATGCCATCATAACGTATGCGACCGCGTGCGCCTTCGGGAACATATATTTGATCTTCTGACACGATTCGATATACCATTCGGGTACATTGCTTTCGCGCATCTTGGCAACATTTTCTGGTTCAACACCTTTGCCTTTACGAACCTTCTCCATGATCTTAAACGCAAGCGACGGTTCCATGCCTTTTTGTATCAGATAGTTCATGATGTCGTCACGTGCCGAGATCGCTTCGGACAACTTAGCCGTACCGCTGACGATAAGGTCCTGTGCATTGTTGAGCCATACGTCCGTACCGTGCGAGAATCCACTGATACGAACGAGCTCGCTGAACGATTTGGGCATCGTGTCGACAAGCATCTGTCGTACGAATTTCGTACCGAATTCTGGTATCCCATACGTTGCTACCTGGCTTCCCAAGTCATCGGGAGAGATACCGAGCGACTCGGTAGACGAGAACAGTTTCATCGTGTCGGCATCATCGAACGGGATCGTTTTCGGGTCACGCTTGGTCAGATCTTCCAAGAGCTTGATGACCGTCGGATCATCGTGCCCGAGTATATCGAGCTTGACGAGACAATCGTGGATCGAATGATAGTCGAAGTGACTCGTGATCGTCGTCGAATCCTTGTCATCGGCAGGATGCTGTATCGGCGTGAAATGATGAACGTCCATATTACGCGGGACTACCATGATACCGCCCGGATGCTGACCCGTTGTACGTTTTACGCCCGTACAGCCCTGCACGACACCGTTGATAAAAGCATCACGTACAGGAAGTGCTTTTTCATCGAAATATTTTTTTACATATCCGTATGCCGTCTTATCGGCAACGGTCGCGATCGTACCTGCACGGAATACGTTATCACGGCCGAACAATTCTTCTGTATACTTATGAGCAACAGGCTGATAATCGCCCGAGAAATTCAAGTCGATATCAGGTACCTTGTCCCCTTTGAATCCCATGAATACGGCGAACGGAATGTTATGTCCGTCTTTTACCATCGGTTTTCCGCAATGCGGACAGTCCTTATCGGGCAAGTCGAAGCCTGCACCGAATGAACCGTCGTCGATGAACTCGCTGTGTTTGCAGATGCTGCAGCGATAATGCGGCGGAAGCGAATTTACCTCGGTGATATTCGTCGCATATGCCACGAACGAAGAACCGACAGACCCCCTCGAGCCGACAAGATATCCATCATCAAGCGATTTTTTTACCAGCTTATGTGCAATGAGATACAACACGGCAAAACCGTTGTTGATGATAGAGTTGAGCTCATATTCAAGCCTGTCTTCTACGAGTTTCGGCAACGGATCGCCATAAAGCATCCTTGCCTTTTCATACGACATCGATTTGATCTGCTCTTCCGCCCCCGGAATCTGCGGTGAATAGAGCGCATTCGGGAACGGTTTTATCACTTCTATCTCATCAGCTATTGCATTCGAATTTTTGACAACGACTTCGTATGCTTTTTCTTTCCCAAGATATTGAAACTCCGCAAGCATCTCTTCCGTCGTGCGGAAATAAAGAGGCGGCTGATAATCGGCATCATCGAACCCTTTGCCCTTCATCAAAATACGACGATAGATCTCATCTTCGGGATTGAGGAAGTGTACGTCACACGTTGCCACGACACGTTTGCCCAGTTTTGCACCGATCTCGCACACCTTACGATTGATGTTATCGAGTGCTTCGGGACTGTCGACTATATTTTTGCGAAGCATAAAGTCGTTGTTGCCCGACGGTTGTATCTCAAGATAATCATAATACGATGCGATCTCAAGAAGTTTTTCTTCAGGCGCACCATTTACGATCGCCTGTATGAGCTCGCCCGCTTCACATGCGGAACCTAAGATAAGCCCCTCGCGATGTTCCGACAAGATGGCTTTCGGAATACGCGGTGTACGGAACAAATATTTCAAGTGAGAAATAGATACGAGGCGATACAGATTGCGAAGACCGACTCTGTTCTTCGCCAAAATGATGATATGATAGGCGTTCTTGATATCGTCGTTAAACAGATATCCTTCCATCCCGTAGATGACTTTGATACCTGCTTTAGCCGATGTTGAAAAAGCATCGGGGAATGCTTGTACGACACCATGGTCGGTGATCGCGATAGCACGATGCCCCCATTTTGCCGCCGTCGAAACGAGCGTCTTCGCCGATACGACAGCATCCATATTACTCATCTGTGTATGCGCATGGAGCTCGACACGTTTAACTTCTGCCGTATCTTCACGCACATCTTCTTTTTCCAGATTGATATGATCAACGAACAAAACCATATCGTTATTAAATTTATCTTCTTTGGCCGTGCCTTTCAGCTTGACCTTCATGCCGACCTTGAGCGCACCTTTGACTTTTTCGAACTTTTCCTTTTCTTCAAAGAACATCTTACAACTGAGACCGTTCGTCGTGTCGCTGATGTCATACGTCAATAAGAATCGTCCTGTTCTGAGCTCTCGTTCTTCTATCTTGCTCAGATGCCCGATGACGATAACGTCTCTGTCCTCTTCTAAGATCGTTCCGATCGAGCGCACATCGCCTTTGATCTTGCGCCCATGTATGATATCGCTATTGGCCGCACTCTTACTGCTTGCCGACGGTGCGGAAGCACGATTTTCTTGTATCGCTTCTACATACGCATCTGTCATCAGATCTTTCTTGATGTCCTGTTTTTTGCTTTCACCGACTGTACATACGACCTCGATATTCCGATCGAATCGCTCTCTGATCCATGACTTTATCTTACCGTCAATAGGATGTTTCTCCAATAATTTGGCGGAGAATCCCGCACCCAACACGATAGACAGTGTCGTCTCGTCAAGCGTATATTGCGCTTGCACGAGAGACCTTCTCAAAATAGGATTCCCGCCCGCGATAGCCTGTGCAAAACCATCCCAATTCTGCTCGAGATATGCCCGCATATCAAGCCCTGCCTGATGAAACGCTACGCCTGTCAGTCCGCAATTTTCACAAAGTGCTTCCGCCGTGATGCGAAGCGTTTTTTCCGATACGAGGTCCGATGCTTGAAAATATATCTCCCACGAATTCGTTTGTGGATCTATCTTGACCTCTTGTATGACCGCTTGCTGCAGGACAGCTTTATCACGTTCATCGAGTAACAGCTCTTTTACGAACGACCAAAAATGTTCACAGTTGGTCGGTACTATACAAAACTGTTTCATATACCAATACTCCTCTTAGCCTCGCAAATGACCCGCATCATTTACCAGCTCTACGATCATAGACGAACGCGCACCTTCCGAGGTATAATACGCGATCTTATTGACAGCCGTATTGTCTTGGCGGATCGACCAAACATTAGCAAGCGACATACCGAGCGCATGACACAAGATCGTTCGGATAGCCGCACCATGCGACACGACAACGACTGTCTCATCGGGGTGTTTGTCGATCAGTTTTTCGATACCGCTTACAGCTCTTTTTTGTACCTGCTGAAAATTCTCCCCACCGGGTACTTCAATATTGGCAGGATCGGTAAATATCTTGTCGATCTGTCCGCGCGCACCGATATCGAGACTGGAAAATGACGAACCTTCCCACTCCCCGAACGATATCTCGCGAAACTCTGCCATCGGGATAACATCAAGCTGGTGTTCTTTGGCGATCGCTTTTGCCGTATAGATAGCACGAGTAAGGTCGCTCGCATAGACAGCCGCGATCTCTTCACTCGCCAATCGTTTGGCGACCAGTTCAGCTTGATGTTTGCCTTTATCATTCAAGGGAATATCGGTCTGGCCTTGGTAACGATGTGTTACGTTCCAATCCGTCTCCCCGTGTCTTACAAAAATAATTCGAGTCATATCTTTTCACCTACTACTCGTTTTGATCATTTTGCCAATCTATATTTTATCATGGTATTACCTTACCATGCACAAAAACACAGCTGACATACCATTTTGCACGATACTTATTTTAACGGTAATTGGTGATAAACACCAACAATATCAGTACCATTAATTCTATCGTTTCGTTGATAGCGCCATACACATCACCCGTCAGACCACCCAATACACGAGTTACGTATCTGCCCAGACAAAGCGTACCACAGACAGCTCCTATCCCGCAAATAAGCGACGATATCCCGAACGGAAGCAAACATACTACTGTGCAGCCTGCCGCGACAAAGAGTGTCGTGTTATTCGCGCACAGTTGGAACATCTTGCCGATGCCGTCGGGACGCGCATACGGGAATCTGACGATCGCTATTACCATAGCCAATTTTCCGAGAACTGCCGCCATAAAAAAGGCCATCGGAATATACGCGTGCGGTATCGACATCAACATTGCCCATTTCAGTAATGCAAGCATCACAAAACCGACAACACCGTTCGCACCGACACGACTGTCTTTCATAATGACAAGCATCTTCTCACGATCTCGTCCCGAGAACACACCATCCATCGTATCCATGAATCCGTCACACGTCAATCCTCCGCCAAAATACAGCCACAATGCCAAAAGAATAGCCGATAACGCCGCTGTGGGAATCGTGACCCCCACGAACGGCAATACGAATATCAACAGATACGATACAAGTGCCATGACCGCTCCGACGGACGCACCAACGAGCGGAAAATATCGTACACTGCGAGAAAAGCGTTCATTCGACCAGTCGTTTTGGCGTACGATACGAATCCTGGAGAGAAATTGCAAGCCTGTCAAAAACGACTGCATCAAACGCCGCCTCCCATCATCTTGATCACAACACCGATCAAACAGAATAGAATTACCACCGTATACAAAAGTCGTATCGCTTTATCAATATGCTCTTCGCTAACTTGCTCCGATGCATCTCCGATATATTCTCGCTCGACTTCTTTTCCATTGCAGCAAGTCGTACCACCCAATCGAATATTGAGCGCACCTGCCATAGCAGCTTCAGTACATCCGCCATTGGGACCGGGATACTTATCAGCATCGCGGCGGATCATCGCGACTGCTTGCCTCGTGTCAAAACGAAGAATAGACGATGCGGCGACCATCAGCATAGCCGTGATACGTGCAGGAATGTAGTTGAGCACTTCATCCATCTTCGCCGCCGCATAACCAAATTCGGCATATTTTTCATCTTGGCAAGGAAAAAGAGAACTTGCCCCATGTGCTACACAATACATGAACGCTAAAGGAAAATCTCCCAACATAAAATAAAAAAGCGGAGAAATGAC
>JAFPBC010000189.1 GCA_017390595.1 Selenomonadales bacterium
ACACATGGTGCAGGATAGCGATACGATGATCTTGAGGTCGACAGGTCGGTCGATGGCTTCGATGCGTGCTTTGAGCGCGCTGTCGAGCGGTTGGCCGGGGCCTGCGGCGTTGTAGAGACCGAGGATGAAGGATGTGAATTCATGCCCGCCGGGTACACCGTGGAAGGCAAGGCCTGTATCTTGACCGCCGGCGCGGAGGACTTTGACGATGGGAAGGTGGTCGCCGCCTTTCGCTTCTGTGACGGTCAGCTTGTCGGTGTATTTGGCAAGCTCGGTCATGTATCCTTTGAGTTCGGTCGAGTGAGGTCCGTCATCGAGATGGAGCTCAAGGGTGAGGGGGCTTGTCATGCGTGCGAATACGGCATTGAGCTGTCCTTCGATCTCGGGCGTGAAGAGGTAGCCTCTGTTTTTCTCTTGTTTCTCTTGCTTCGGCTGCTCTTGGAGTTGTCTTGCCGTCGGTTTGGGAGCTTGGATGCCTGTTTTGGCATGCATGGTCGAGACGTACTTTTCGAGTGCGGTCGCGGCGAGTGCGCCGTCTCCGACTGCTGTTGCGACTTGGCGCAGGTTCTTGACGCAGACGTCGCCTGCGGCATAGATGCCTGTGCGGCTCGTAAGCCCGCTCGAGTTGGTAATGATATAGCCCATGTTGTCGAGTTCTACCATGTCCTTGACGAGGTCGGTAGCCGGTTCGTATCCTGCGAATACGAATACGCCGATTCCGTCGGGGGAGGTGTGCGTATGCTCTTCGCCTGTTACGTTGTTACGATAGCGGATCGTTTTGAGAGCGTTGTCGCCTGTGACTTCGACCACCTCAGTGTTCGTGTGAACGGTGATCTTCGGATGGCTGCGGGCGGGTCTGGCGGTAGCCTCTGCACAAGTAAAGTCATCTTCTCTGATAAGAAGGGTGACGTGACGCGCATATTTCGTCAAAAAGACGCTTTCTTCTGCCGCGGCGAATCCACCGCCGACTACGAAGACATCTTTATCTCTGAAAAATTCGCCGTCACACGTTGCGCAGTAGGCGATGCCGCGACCGCGATAGTCCGCTTCTCCGGGGAAGCCGATCATGCGAGGACGTGCGCCTGTTGCGAGTAGGATGCCGTACGTTTCTACGTCGCCTTTGTCTGTATGGACGGTTTTGATATCACCGCTAAGCTCAAAGCCTGTGACTTCGGCGAGGCGGAATTCTGCTCCGAACGATTCTGCTTGTCGGCGCATCGTCTCCGTGAGCTCCTTACCGCTCGCGGAGAACACGCCGGGATAGTTGACGACTTGTTCGGTAATGGTGATCTGTCCACCGAATCTTTCTTTTTCTACGACGAGAACGCGGTAGCAGGCGCGCGCTAGGTAGAGCGCGGCGGTCAGGCCTGCAGGCCCGCCGCCTACTACGACGACGTCATACAAACGCTCTCTGTTCATTACAGAAGACCTACCAGATCGAGACTCGGTTTGAGCGTTTCCGCACCCGGCTGCCATTTGGCAGGGCAGACTTCATCGCCATGTTCAGCTACGAACTGGCAAGCTTGCAAGCGGCGAAGGAGCTCATCCGCGTTTCTTCCTACGTTGCCTGCATTCACTTCATATACGACGATCTTGCCTTCGGGGTTCACGATGAAGCTGCCGCGTTCAGCGAGACCGTTTTCTTCGATATATACCTCGAAGTCTTTGGCAAGTGCATGCGTCGGGTCTGCGAGCATCGGGTACGTGATCTTGCCGATGCGCTCGGACGTGTCATGCCATGCTTTGTGTACGAAGTGTGTATCTGTCGAAACCGAGAAGATCTCACATCCTGCCGCCTGGAAGTCAGCATACTTGTTCTGAAGGTCCTCAAGCTCCGTCGGGCAGACGAACGTGAAGTCCGCCGGATAGAAGAAGAACACGCTCCATTTTCCGAGAATGTCGTCTTTCGTTACCGTTTTGAATTCGCCGTTATGGTAGGCTTGTACCGAAAAGTTACTTACTTCTTTGTTGATCATAGACATAAAAATCATCTCCTTGTAAATCAAATTTTTTTGATGAAATGGTTTGGTTTTTTGGGGGTGTAGAA
>JAFPBC010000190.1 GCA_017390595.1 Selenomonadales bacterium
GGCTTTGTCGAGCGGAAGGATGCCTGTCGTTGCCATACGATTGACGGCGATCTCATGCGAGAGAAGAATTTCTGTGATCTCATCGAATTCTTCTTCGACTTCGTTGAGGACGGTGACGATGCGTTCCATCTGTTCGTTCGTCCAGTCGCGGCGCATACCGCCTACGCGAACGATACCGCGCAGATATCGACTGCCAGTCATCTCTTCGTTGAGCTGGAGGAGTTTTTCTTTGAGGCGGCTGCCGTGGTTGATACCGACGGCGAAACCGAAGCCCGCGCAGACGTTGCCGACGTCGCCGACATGGTTGTAGATACGTTCGAGCTCACCGAAGATGGTGCGGAGGAATCGCGCGCGTTTCGGCACGGTGACACCGCCCGCATCTTCGACAGCGTGTGCATAGGCGAGTGCGTGACTCAGCGCGCAGACACCGCACGTACGCTCCGCGGCAAGGATACCTTGTTCGAGCGTCATGCCTTCGGTCATTTTTTCGACACCGCGATGCGTGTAGAAAAGGCGCGCATCGAGATGGATAACGTTGTCGCCGAGGACACCGAAACGGAAATGGCCCGGTTCGATGATACCTGCATGGATCGGTCCGACAGGGACTTCGACGACTTCGTTGCCTTCGTATTCAAGTACCTCTTCGGGTACGTCTTCTATCACTTGTGTTTTTTCACGGTCATAATCTTTGCGGAGCGGATACTCGCCCGATGGCCAGCCTGCCTTGAGGACGAGCGGAGAGCGGTCGGGATGACCGACGGCACGCAGACCGAGAAGGTCGTTGACTTCGCGTTCGTACCAGTTGAGCGCGGGGAATTCTGCCGCCATCGACGGGAAGGTCGGGTCGTCTTCGGGAATGCTGACGCTGACCGTGACGATCGTCTGGTAGCGGTCGATACCGTAGACGTAATAGAGTGCGAACGAGGCACCGAGCGGTCGTTCGTCTGTACCGACCATCGTCATGAGACGCGCGTTTTCTTCCGTCTTGAGCCAACGGCAGACGGTCTCGATATCTTCGCGTTCTATGTGCAATTCCACGCGGCGCGGCGCGTGCTCGATGACGTGCGACTTGCCGAAATGCTGGCGAAGGAGAACGACGAACTGTTTTCTACTCATTTCCATCAGCGGATGACCTCCTTCAATACATCGCTCGCCGCAAGGACGAGGTTTTCAATATACGGCGGTACATAGAGACCGCAGACCATAACAGCGATCATCGGCAAGACCATCGCCGCCGTCATCCAGCGGCTGATAGGAGCCGTCGATACACGCGACGGTGCTGTGCCGAATACCATGCGGACAACGTAGAACATCATACCCGCGAAGATGAGGACGATGAGCGCCGCCATAAGAACAGCCGCAATCTCGTTGCCCGTGGAGAACCCTGCCATGAGTATCATGAACTCACTGATAAATACGCCGAACGGCGGTGCGCCCGTGATAGCGAATGCCGCGAGGAGGAATACGCCCCCGACGACAGGCATCGTTTTGAGAACGCCTTTGACACGGTCGATCTGTTTCGTATGATAACGCTGATAGATCGCGCCTGCCGAGAAGAAGAGGAGCGATTTTGTCATCGCGTGGTTGATCATGTGGAGCATCGCACCAAACAGACCGATAGGCCCGCCGATACCGACACCGAGCGTGATGATGCCCATGTGCTCAACGGACGAATACGCGAGCATACGCTTGAAGTCCGACTGCACGAAGAGGAACGGCACCGTCACCGCGACCGACACGAGACCGAATATCATAAGATACATCGCCGCACCGTCGATTGCCGTCTGCGCGATGGCATA
>JAFPBC010000191.1 GCA_017390595.1 Selenomonadales bacterium
CGAGATCGGGAACGAAAGCATTCCTCGAAAAATTGCAGGAGGCAGGCGAAGCACAGGACAAAGACCTCATCGGTCAGTTCGGTGTCGGCTTCTACTCGGCATTCATGGTCGCCGATAAAGTCACGCTCCTCACACGTTCCGCCCGCTCCGACAAGGCTGTCAAATGGCAGTCGAACGGCGACGGCACGTACACCATCGAAGAAGCGGACAAACCGTCCGTCGGTACGGCTATCACGCTCCACTTGACGGAAGAGTTCGCGGGCGGCGAAGAGGATTTCCTCCAGACGTATCGCCTCACCGAGCTCGTCAAAAAATATTCCGACTATATCCGCTACCCGATCCGCATGAACGTATCGCGCGTCGAGCCCGAACGTGACGCGGACGGCAACATCGTCGAAGGCGGCGAGAAAAAGACGGTCAATGAGCTTCGCACGCTCAACTCGATGAAACCGCTCTGGACACGCGCAAAAAGCGATATCACGTCAGAAGAATACAACGACTTCTACAAAAACCAGTTCCATGACTGGGAAGACCCGATGGATGTCATCCATACGAAAGCCGAAGGCACGGTCGAATATACGGCACTGCTCTACCTCCCGACGAGCGCACCGTTCAACTTGTATCATCCTGACTTTAATTCGGGCGTACAGCTCTACTCGCGCCACGTGTTCATCATGGAACAGTGCAAAGAGCTTCTCCCGGAATACCTCCGCTTCGTCCGCGGTCTCGTCGATTCGCCCGACTTCTCGCTCAACATCTCGCGTGAGCTTCTCCAGCAGAGCCGCGAGCTGAAACTCATCGGCAAGAATCTCGAAAAGACCATCCTCAAGACGCTTGCGAAAAAGCTCGAAAAAGACCGCACGAAATACGAATCGTTCTGGAATGAATTCGGCCGTACGCTCAAGATCGGCATCTACACCGATTTCACCTCGCACGATAAGCTCAAAGACCTTCTCCTCTTCCCGTCGTCGAATGAGGACCATGCTCTCACGACGCTCAAAGAGTATGTCGGTCGTATGAAAGATGAGCAGAAGTCCATCTACTACGCAACGGGCAAAGACCGCGCTACGATCGAACGCCTTCCGCAGATGGAGCTTCTTCGCGAGAAAAATATCGAAGTCCTCTATCTGACGGACAATGTAGACGAGTTCACGCTTGAGGCACTGCGCGAATACGAAGGCAAGAAGTTCCACTCCATCAGCCGCGGCGACCTCGATCTCGGCGATATCGACGCAGACAAAAAACAGGAAGCCGAAACGCTCACGAAAGATAACGACGCGCTTCTCAAAGATATCAAAGAAGCCCTCTCCGAAAAGGTATCCGAAGTTCGTCTTTCGACGCGTCTCAAATCGGGTGCTGTCTGTCTCGTCAGCGCGGAACAAGGTGTCAGCCTTGCGATGGAACAGCTTCTCGCCGAAGCGAATCAGCCTGTATTCAAGGCACAGCGTATCCTTGAGCTCAACCCGCATCACAAGCTGTTCACGACGCTTCAGTCCATCCACAGCGCGGATGACAAAGATACATTCGGTGAATACTGCTCGATGCTCTACGATCAGGCGCTCCTCATCGAAGGCATCCTCCCCGAAGACCCCATCGACTTCGCGGCACGTGTCGCAAAATTGATGGCTCGCTAAGACAAACAAAATTCCCCGCACCAAACGGTGCGGGGAATTTTTTCGTTATCGGAGAACGTCAATCGGCAAGTTCGTGATAAAGCACACGCGCGGCCTGAATCATCACGAATCCTGCCGCCATCATCGTAATACCCTTGCGAACGCGACAGTCGTGCATCATACTCGGCATCGACATATGACCCATGCTTCTCATATGAAACATCGTACCACCTCCGACGCTAGTTTATCCGACAAGCTTCTTTTTTATCCGTTCTTTTTCACGTGAAACCGCGCTGTCGTGCGACCGCATTCGCAAGTCTCATGCGTAAGTGTGCCTTCGATGCCCGTTGCATAACGAATGAGCGGCATCGCTTCACGTACGAGCGTCGTAAGGACGAGCTGACCGCACGTACCGTCTTCGACAGGCTCGCCGTCCGCATCGACGACTTCGGCGAAGAAGGCATCTTCGGCGATATGCCAGCCGTTACCGCAGTCGAACGCAACACCTGCGCCCATGACTTCGTCAACAGCGAGTATCTTCGTAATTTTGCCTTTGTAGAGCGTCGCAAGTTCTTCGACGAGCGCGTCGTCGCCTGCGCGCATCACAGCGAATACACGTTCGACATTACCGCGGCCGTAGAGCGCATGACCGAGCTGTACGAGGTCTTCGATCGAGCCTGCAAGTGCCGTGATAGAAAGCTTTTTGACGGCTTCGACTTGGCGATAGATGTTCGCGGGAAGCGGTATCGTTGTCGCGCCGATGATCTCGGCACCGTAGTGGAGTGCCAGTCCGTCGGGGTTCACACCGTAGTCGGATACCATGCCGACGATGCTCGTGACATTCATTCCGCCCGCAAGAAGCGGTCTCGTTACGAGCTCCATCCATTTGCCGATATCGCCGTTCGTATAGCAAGCGGCAAGATGCCCCGACTGGCCTGCGAGGATATGGATGCGTTCGACCGTCGTGATCGGGAATGTCAAAAGACCGTACGGTGCTTCTTTCTCAAGGTCTGCGCGGCGCGTGAGCGGCATCATCGAAAGATTCGCCAAGCTGACGGACTTTTCATCGTCGTAGCGTTCTTGCATGAGCGTACGATAAAAATCGCTTTTTTCCCACAACCAGCGCACCGTTTTCGCAAGGCGATCTTCCTGAAGCGCATGGAGCGCATTTCTATCCATTATTTCAAATTCTCTGTTTGCTATCATGTTCAGTTCCTCCGTTTGGTTTCTCTTTGCTTATATTGTACCATTTTACGGGCAAACTAGAAATGAAGTTTTTCCCAAAAATCAAAAAGGAGTGTTCCTATGAGCGAAATCGTCTGTGCTTCTTGCCATGCTTGCTTTTCGGGCGGTGCTGTCGCGTGCCCGTCTTGTCAGACGACACTTATCTATACGGGAGACAGCGCGAATGTCATCACTTCATTCGAGCCGAACTGTCTTGTGCATCGTATGCGCGGTTCCGATCGCCTGGAGCCTGCCGTCCTCTTAAAAGAAGGGCGCACGAATGTCAAGGTCGCGACCCGCCTTGCCGAATACGCAAGACCGCTGACTGTACCGAAGTCGGAGA
>JAFPBC010000024.1 GCA_017390595.1 Selenomonadales bacterium
GCGCACGTGACGAGACTGTCGCCTGTGACGGTGATGGTTCGTGCGGGCGGGGCTTCGCTTGCGAGGGCGAGCGTGGAGAAGGACATGAGGATAAGACAGAATATAGTGGTGATAAGTTTACGCATAGGTGATCCTCCTTTAGGTTTGTGTTGGCGGTATATATGGCATTGGCGGAAGATTGGTCGGCAGGGAGTACAAACGGCGACGATGCTCGTCGTAATTCGGATCGAAAGTCGATACTGTTTTCCAGAATGCGTGGCTGTGATTCATATGACGCAAATGGCATAACTCGTGAATGACGAGATAGTCGATCACTTCGTCTGCTGCTTCGATGACGCGCCAGTTATAATTGAGATTGTGTTTGGTTGAACAACTGCCCCAGAGCGATCGTTGCTCTTTGATGGTAATGCGGTTCACGGTAACGCCGATCTTCTCTGCCCAAACGTGTGTTCTTTCTGTCAGGATGGTTTTTGCTGTTTGACGATAGTGCTTGACGATTGCATATCGCAAATCTATGGCAGGGGAGTTGGGCGGATACGTTAGAATAAAAGCATCTGCATTGTGTGTAACGGTGATTTTTGAACCCGGGACGATGTTGTGCAGAAGAGGCAGTTTTTTACCACGCAAGAAAAGTGTTTCCGGCAAAATATCGGAGATCGGCAGTTTTAATTTGGGCAGCCATGTTGCAATCCAATCACGTTGCTTGTAGAGTAGTGAGCGGATATCATCGTCTGTCTTGCTAAATGGTGCGCGGATCTCGATATGCGTAGCTGTGGTGAGATTCATTCTGGTGGTTTTGCGCGATGTACGTATGATACTAACTGAAAAATGGTGACCATTTAATGTAATAGAATCCATTATTAGCTCCTATTGTATGGTTTAATATGGCGCTATTATACATCATATTATAGCGATTGTATATTGGAAAAACATTTGAGGAGATAAATAAAAGAGCGAAAGCACTTCATAAGCCTTCGCTCTTTCTCTTTATTTCGTATCTTCTGCAGACGTTTTCTTTTCTTTTTTGCGTTGGTAATACCAGAGAAGGCCGTATACGGCGGTCGCACCTATTACGACCATGGTAAGGCGGTGCAGGTTTTCGTGGAACAGGACGATGTCGTGTCCGACGATGACCTCGAGCGCTGTTGATGGGAATTTGCCGATGAGGTTGGCAAGGACGTAGTCACGCAGGCTGATGCTGCTGAGTGCGCCGAGTGCTGTCAGCACGCCCGATGGGAAGTACGGTATCGTACGCATGATGAGCATGAGCTGGAAACCTTTTTTACCGCTGAACTCGTCGATTTTCTTGAGGGCACCGCTCTTGGCGATGATCTTCTCGGCGGAGGAGCGCAAGATGGTACGCATCAACAGGAAACTGATGATAACGCCGACTGTCTCGGCGAGCCACGAGATGATGATGCCGGGGATGATGCCGAATACGATGCCGTTGGCTGTCGAAATGAAGATGGACGGCAGGAATCCGAGCGCGTTGACGAGCACGTCTATCCAGAAGCTGAAGAACATGGCCCACGCGCCGAACGAGCGGAAGAATTCGACGAGCGCATCGATGTCACCGCTTGTGACGAGGTGAAGCATACGCGGGAAGAGATCGGGGTACAGTATATGAACGAGTAAGAAGGTCAGGATGAGTAAAAGAAAGGCTATCCCTTTTATCATCGTTTCTTTTTGTTTGATCGACAAGAAGGCTACACCTCCCGATTAGCGTTTGTGTTGAGATGGATGTCTTGCCAGCAAGATAACAGTCAAGACGATGAATGCACCGCCGATCCAGTCATATAAGGTAAACGGCGTAGCGAGAAATGCGATGGAGAAGAGTACGACGACGAGTGCTTCCGCAGATGCGAGTGTGCCTGCTTCTTGCGGTGATATGTATTTTATGCTTTCGAGGAAGCAATAAAACGGGCAGATCGTACCAAATATAATGACAAACATAATGCCGATGAGCGATACGAGCGATGCTTCACCGACGAAGTGCCATGGCTGCCCGAGCGGCAGCATCGTGATGCCTCCGATGATCATTGCCCAGCCGAGAAGTACGGGCGATGGCCAGCGTATCAGATGGTAGCTGGGATAGACGGTATAGAAGGCGAGCGTGCCTGCGGAGAATATCCCCCACGAGACGGCTTTGGGCGATAAGGCAAGTGTGTTCATGTCGCCTTTTGTCACGAGAAGAAATGTACCTGCCATAGCAAGAACGATGGCGAGCGTTTGTACTGCTGTCGGCAAGATGCGCGCGCGGACGATACCGTAGACGGCTATCATACTGGGCGCGAGGTATTGCAGGATCGTCGCGGTAGCGGCGTTGCCCGCGTCGATGGCGACGAAGTAGGAATACTGCATCAGCATCATGCCGAATATCGCGAAGATGAGGAGTCGGCGCCTGCTGTCTTTTGTGCGCCAGATATCGAAAATGCCTCGGATATCCTGCCATGCTTGCGGAAGCAGGAGAAGTGTTCCCGCAAGGAGCATACGGACCGTGACGAGCCATTCGGGAGATAGGTGCTGTGTATGAAATAAAAATTGCGTGACGGTCCCGCTTGCGCCCCAAGCTGTGGCGGCGATCAAAACGAGCAGGATGCCGTAACGATGCATTTTGGTTTGAGGTGTAGTCATAGGGATCCTCCGAATATGCAAAAAACCAATTTCTATCAGTATACTACAACTTTTTTGCGAAAGAAAGATTCGCATTCGGGAAAGCACGTACGAAAAGAACGGAAAAATCTGATTTATCCTTAAGAAAGCAGTTGTAAGCCATGTGGAAAGACTTGTTTTTCAAATACGTATGTGGTATGATATATCGTACCGTATGTTTAATTTTAAGGACATGATTTTTATCGAATGAGATTGCAGTCATAAAAATGAAAAAACGGGTAATCTTATTCAAATGAACGGAGGATTTTGTAACAATGAAAGTAACAACGGAAAGAATAGAAAAACACCAAGTCGTATTGACGGTAGAATTGCCGAACGCAGATGTTAAAAAAGCGATCGATCGCGCATACGCTGATCTCAGCAAAAAAGTAAGCGTACCGGGCTTCCGTAAAGGCAATGCTCCGAAAAACCTTTTGAAAGCACGTCTCGGTGAAGATGTTATCATGGGCGAAGCTCAGGAGATCGCATTCAACAACGCATTCTCCGCGGCTCTCGTTGAAGCTGATGTTGAACCGGTAACTCGTCCGGAAGTTGAAGCTGTTACGTTCGAAGCTGACAAAGATGCTGTCTTCAAAGTAACGTTCACGGCTAAACCGGAAGTTACGCTCGGCGAATACAAAGGCGTAAAAGTAGCAAAAGAAGTAGCACCTGTTACGGACGAAGACGTTCAGAAACAGATCGACGCTGTACTTAACCGCAATGCAAAAATGGTCGTTGCCGAAGGCGCAGAAGTTGCAAACGGCGATTTCGCTGTGATCGATTTCAAAGGCTTCGTTGACGATGTTGCATTCCCGGGTGGCGAAGGCAAAGGCTTCCCGCTCGAAATCGGTTCGGGCAGCTTCATCCCGGGCTTCGAAGAACAGCTCATCGGTGCAAAAGCAGGTTCTGAAGTAGACGTAAAAGTTACGTTCCCGACAGAATACCATGCAGCTGATCTCGCAGGCAAAGACGCTTTGTTCAAAGTAACGGTACATGATGTAAAACGCAAAGAATTGCCGCAGCTCAACGATGAAACTGCAAAAGAACTAGGCAAATTCGATACGGTCGAAGATTGGAAAGCTGATATCCGTGCAAGACTCGAACAGACTGCAGTTGCTCAGGCTGAAAAAATGTTCCAGGCTAACGCTATCAAAGCTTGCATGGACAACACCGAGATCGATGTACCGGAAGTTATGGTTGAAGAACGCATCAACTACATGGTACAGGATATCGCTGTAAACCTTGAAGCACAGGGTCTCAAACTCGAGCAGTACCTCGAATACATGAAAATGGATATGGCTGCTCTCCGCGCAAGCTTCAAAGACAATGCAGAGATCAATGTTAAAACTGATTTGATGCTCGAAAAAGTTGCACAGGTTGAAAACTTGGAAGTTCAGCAGCAGGATATGGCTATGGAGATCATGGCTATGGCTGAAACTTACGGTGCAGCTCCGGAAGAAGTCAACAAGATCATCCGTGAACAGAATCGCGTAGCTGATCTTGCAAAAACAGTTTTGAGAAAGAAAGCTGCTGTACTCATCGTTGAAAACGCTGTTGCAGCGGAATAATACGAAGCAGCAGACATCGAAATAAGAACGAACGGATATCCGCAAGGATTCCGCAGATAGAGGTGAATTTCTGTGAATTATGTGCCGATGGTCGTGGAGCAGTCGAGTCGTGGTGAACGCGCATACGATATTTACTCCCGACTTTTGAAAGATCGTATTATCATGTTGAGTGGTCCGATCGATGACAATGTTGCCAATCTTGTTATCGCACAGTTGTTGTTCTTGGAGTCGGAAGACCCCGACAAAGATATCCATTTATATATCAACAGCCCGGGCGGTGTCGTAACGGCAGGTCTTGCGATCTATGATACGATGCAGTATATTCGGCCGAATGTCTCGACGATCTGCCTCGGAATGGCTGCCAGCATGGCATCGATCCTTTTGGCGGCAGGTGCACCCGGCAAACGATATGCACTTCCGTATTCGCGTGTGATGATCCATCAACCGCACGGCGGAGCGCAAGGACAGGCAACGGATATCGAGATTCATGCGAAAGAAATCTTGCGTTTGCGGGAAATCGGCAATGAGATCTTTGTTCGTCATACAGGACAACCGTACGAAAAGATCCAGATGGACACGGAAAGAGATTTCTTCATGTCCAGTGAGGAAGCAAAAGAGTATGGTATTATTGATTCCGTGATTACGCGTGCCGCCGATACGGTCGGCAACCCGAAATAAAGGGGTGACATCATAATGTTGAAGTTTGGCGACGACAAAGGTCAGCTGAAATGTTCGTTCTGCGGCAAGACGCAGGAGCAGGTAAAGAAACTGGTCGCAGGACCGGGCGTCTATATCTGTGACGAATGTATCGAGCTGTGTAACGAAATTATCGAAGAAGAACTGAATGAAAATATTACAGGTGAGTTCAAAGAACTGCCGAAACCGAAAGACATCAAAGAGGTCTTGGATCAGTATGTCATCGGTCAAGAGAAAGCGAAGAAGAATCTTGCGGTAGCAGTCTACAATCATTACAAACGAATCAATATGGGTTCGAAAGTAGATGATGTAGAGCTCCAAAAGTCCAACATCGTTATGCTCGGGCCGACGGGCAGTGGTAAAACGCTTCTCGCACAGACTCTTGCCAAGATCCTCAATGTGCCGTTCGCGATCGCGGATGCAACGAGCTTGACGGAAGCGGGCTATGTCGGCGAAGACGTAGAGAATATCCTCTTGAAGCTCATTCAAGCTGCCGATTACGATGTGGAAAAAGCCGAAAAGGGCATCATCTACATCGACGAGATCGACAAGATCGCTCGCAAATCGGAAAATCCGTCTATCACGCGTGACGTATCGGGTGAAGGCGTTCAGCAAGCACTCCTCAAGATATTGGAAGGTACGGTCGCAAGCGTACCGCCGCAAGGTGGCCGCAAACATCCGCATCAAGAATTCATTCAGATCAATACAACTAATATCTTATTCATCTGCGGTGGCGCATTCGATGGTATCGAACGAATCATTGGCGCGCGTACCGGCAAGAAGAATATGGGTTTCGGTGCGGAGATCGTAAGCAAACAAGAACAAGACATGAAAGAAGTGCTTAAAAACGTACTTCCCGAAGACTTGCTCAAGTTCGGCTTGATCCCTGAGTTCATCGGTCGTTTGCCTGTTATGGTAACGCTCGAAGCACTTGATGAGGAGGCTCTTGTCCGCATCTTAAAAGAACCGAAAAATGCACTTACCAAACAGTACCAAAAATTCTTGGAACTTGATCATGTAACGCTTGAGTTCGAAGATGGTGCTCTCCGTTCGATCGCGCAAGAAGCGCTCAAACGGAAAACGGGTGCGCGTGGCTTGCGTGCGATCATTGAAGATATCATGTGCAATGTCATGTATGAAGTACCGTCCGAAAAAGACGTGGTAAAATGCATCGTTACGGATGAAGTTGTAAAAGAAAAGAAAGATCCGATCCTTGTGCGTGATGACATCAAGTTATCCGGTGAAGAGACGGCTTAATAGAAAAACGGTCTTGGATTCGTCCAAGACCGTTTTTTGTCATAGTCAATATTGTCATGGCCACATATTGCCACGGTATAAAATAACGAAAGCCAGATACAATAAAACGAGAGATTGAAGAGAGACCGAATTTCGTTTATAATATATAGGCGGAAAAATGATGAGGTATAACGCATCGCTTGTGTATGAGGAGAGGCTTATATCAGAATATCATTTTTCAAGGAGGTTTTTTTATGGCGAACATCAAAGCGATACCGATGCTCCCGCTTCGTGGGCTGTTGGTATTTCCTTATATGATGCTTCATTTAGACGTCGGCAGACAAAAGTCTATTGAAGCTGTTGAGGCGGTCATGCTGCAAGACCGCCAGATCATGTTATCTTCGCAGAAAGATTCGAAGATCGATGAGCCGACAGCGGAGGATATCTGCGAGATCGGTACGGTAGCGGAGATCAAACAGGTATTGAAGTTGCCCGGCGGTATGATGCGTGTGTTGGTAGAAGGCTTGTATCGTGCTAAGATCGTGTCTTATGAAGAAACAGAACCGCATTATGTCGTGCAAGTAGAAGAATATAATGAAGAAGAGGTCGTGTCGCCCGAGATAGAAGCACTCATGCGCGCGTCTGTTCATCAATTCGAAGAATGGGTAAAAGCGAGTCAGAAGATACCGCCCGAAACGCTCGTTTCTATCGTTGAAACGGAAGACGGCGGCAGAATGGCGGACCTTATTGCCAGTCATCTTGTTTTGAAATTGGAGGATAAGCAATTCTTGCTCGATGCCATCGATCTCAAAACACGATACGAAAGACTGTGCGAGATACTTGCTCGCGAGCTTGAGATCATTGCGCTCGAACGCAAGATCAGTGCGCGCGTACGCAAACAGATGGAAAAAACGCAGAAAGAATATTATCTGCGCGAACAGCTCAAAGCGATCCAAAAAGAGCTCGGTGATCGTGACGAACGACTTGCCGAAGCTGCCGAATATCGTGAGAAATTGGCGACAGGCCATTTGCCTGCGAACGTACGTGCCAAAGCCGAAAAAGAGATCAAACGCTTGGAAAAAATGCAGCCGATCTCCGCAGAGAGTGCCGTTGTACGCACGTATCTTGACTGGCTGTTTGAAGTTCCATGGCTCAAAGAAACGGAAGATATCCTTGACATTGACCATGCCGAATCCGTCTTGGAAGCAGAACATTACGGTCTCGAAAAAGTAAAAGAACGTATCGTAGAATATCTCTCCGTACGTAAATTGACACAAACGATGAAAGGACCTATCCTTTGCCTGGTAGGGCCTCCGGGCGTCGGCAAAACGTCGCTCGCACACTCTGTCGCACACGCGATGAATCGTAAGTTTGTTCGCGTATCGCTCGGCGGTGTACGTGATGAAGCCGAGATACGCGGCCATCGTCGCACGTACATCGGTGCGATGCCGGGACGTATCATTCAAGGTATGCGTACGGCAGGAAGCTGCAATCCTGTATTCCTCCTCGATGAGATCGACAAAATGAGTGCCGATTTCCGCGGAGATCCGTCGGCAGCACTTCTTGAAGTGCTCGACCCCGAACAGAACAACACGTTCAGCGATCATTATATGGAACTTCCGTATGACTTGTCGAAGATCCTCTGGATCGTGACGGCCAACAGCCTTCATAACATCCCGCGTCCGCTTCTCGACCGCATGGAGATCATCCAGCTTTCCAGTTACACGGACGAAGAGAAGATCCAGATCGCCAAACGATACCTTATACCCAAACAGCAAAAAGAACATGGCTTGACCGATGAGCTTGTCACTATATCGAGCGGTGCCATTCCGCGCATCATTGCAGACTATACGCGTGAATCGGGCGTACGTGAGCTTGAACGCAACATCGCCTCTGTGTTCCGCAAATCCGCGCGACAGATCGTGCAGGATAAGAAAAAACAGATACGTGTAACGGCACAAAACGTAGGTGCTATCCTTGGTAAAGCAAAATATCATCATACCCAAGTCGCACAAGAAGGCGAAGTCGGTCTTGTGACAGGCCTTGCATGGACGCAAGTCGGCGGTGAAGTATTGCCGACAGAAGTCGTTGTCCTTGCAGGTAAAGGTAATCTTACCCTCACAGGCAAACTTGGTGATGTGATGAAAGAGTCTGCCAAAGCAGGCATCAGCTACATCCGTTCTCGAGCGGAAGAACTGGCGATATCGCCCGATTTCCATGAGAAAAACGATATCCATATCCATCTCCCGGAAGGCGCGATCCCCAAAGACGGCCCATCGGCAGGCATCACCATGGCAACGGCAGTCATCTCGGCCTTGTCGGGCCGCGCTGTAAAAGGCGGAC
>JAFPBC010000025.1 GCA_017390595.1 Selenomonadales bacterium
GATGTTTTTAGATGGCAAAATAAACTCTAGAGAAGGTTCTACTCTTGTGTTAATGATCTTTACTTACATCACGTTTATGATATGTAATATAGGAGCATTAAAAAAAGAATATAAAAAACAAAGAAAAGAGAGAGAGTAGCAATACTCTCTTTTTTTGTTTTACCTTACGTCTTGTTATATTGCTGTACTGCGACTTTGCCGAGGCAGGGAAAGCAGAAGAGAGAATCTGTGCAAAATAAAAAGACACAAGAAGATATCTTGTGTCTTACGTTTGAAGATGGTGACCCGCCAGGGAATCGAACCCTGAACCTACTGATTAAGAGTCAGTTGCTCTGCCAATTGAGCTAGCGAGTCTTAGGTGAACTGTGCGATATCAAGAATTTTGAATACTTGCTACTATTATAGTATACAACATTTTACTTTGAATTGCAAGGAGTTTCCATTTTATTGTGCCGCGGGTACCGTCGGTGCTTCGGCAGTCGGCGCGGTACCTGCTGCTTGCTGTGCGTTATATGCCTCTTGTGCAGCTTTGATCTCTTCTTCGGTCGGCATAGCGATCGGTGCTTCGCCGCGTGCTTCATAGCGAGCATCGGCATCCGCAAGGTCGCGTTCGGTCACGCCGAGACGAGAGGAGAGGAAGAGCGGTTCGATCACGAGATCGAGTTTTTCTTCACCGCGGAGAACTTTGAGTGTGAGGATTTCACCGCCGATATTCGTGCGGTTGAGGAGCGAATCAAAGTAAGCGTAGCTCATTTTTTTCACTTTTTCACCGTTGATAGCAATGATGGCATCGCCTGCTTGGAGACCTGCCGTAAGGGCGGGGCTTTTATCAGCGACTGCTTCGACCAGGACTTGTTTATTTTCGATCTGCGGAGCAGGTGTGAAGCCGAGCCAGTAACCGCCGTTGTAGCTGATCTTCAGTTGGCGGAGACATTCGAGTGTGTAAGCTGCCTCTTCTTCTACTTCAGCGCGATATTGTTTCGGATATTTTTTTACTTTTTCCCACGAGAGGACGGATACTTTTTCGTCAGCTGTGCCGACATTTGCTACACGCTGAAGTTCAAGCGTAAGCTCTGTTTTTTTGATAGGATCCATTGCGGGATCGGGTTTTTCGGTCGTTTCTACGAGGCGATAGATATGGCGCGTTTTGGCATCCGTGCCCCAATCGAGCGTACCGTTGTAGTCAACCTCAAAGATCAACTCGTTCTCGCCTGCGGGAAGTGTCACCATACCGCTTTTTGCGGCAACTTCTGTAATAACGTTTTTTACTTTATCGGCAGAAACATCGTCTAAGATGACTGTTTCTGCGGCCTGTGCAGGCATTACTGTGCTGAAGCACAAAAGAGAAAGTGCACAAAGTGTTTTTTTCATCATAAGGGTCGTCCTCCTAATCGTCATATAGATGTTTATTCTTGATAATTCGCGCGAAGGAAAGCGATTTCCTTTGCGTAGCCGTCAAGTTCGTTCGGGGTCTCGAGGAAGAACGGCAAATGGCGCAGTTTTGGATGATTGATAACGCGGATGAGTGCATCGGCACCGATCTTGCCTTCGCCGATACAAGCGTGGCGGTCCTTGTGCGCATTGCGATCGTTGAGACTATCATTCAGATGGATCGCTTTCAATCGGTCGAGGCCGATAACACGGTCGAACTCTTCGAGCACGCCGTCGAGGTCGTTGATGACATCATAGCCTGCGTCGTGGATATGGCACGTATCGAGACATACGCCCATTTTATCCGACAGCGTTACGCCGTCTAAGATAGCGCGTATCTCTTCGAAGGTTCTGCCGACTTCTGTACCTTTGCCTGCCATCGTCTCTAAGAGCACTGTCGTATGTTGGTCAGGTGTCAAGATCGCATTGAGAAGTGCGGTTATCTGCTCGATGCCGACTTCTGCACCTTGCTTGACGTGACTGCCGGGATGGAAGTTGTAGAGATTGCCCGGAAGATATTCCATGCGACGGAGATCGTCGCGCATCGTCTCAAGTGCGAACTCACGTGTCGAAGCATCGGCAGAGCAAGCATTCAGCGTATAAGGCGCGTGCGCAAGGAGCGTCGCGAAATTATGCTCTTTTGCCAAGGCGAGGAAACGCTCGATATCGGCAGGGTCGATGTCTTTTGCTTTACTGCCGCGTGGATTACGTGTGAAAAATTGAAATGTATTAGCATTGATGGAAAGTGCGGCTTTTCCCATCGCTTCGAATCCTTTTGATACGGATAAATGACAACCGATCTTTAACATTCAGCTACCTCCGATTATTAAAATCGTCTCTATTTTATCATAAAAATGAAAAAGTGAATAGACACATAGCAGGAAAAGGGATAGAATAAAATAAGAAAATTGTGACAATAGCAGGAGGTGAGTCCGTTGGACGTGATAGACGCACATATTCATTGTTTTGATTGTGAGCCGTTCGAGCAGCTTGCGGCAGAGGCGGGAGCGGCCAATACGATGGCGGCTTTGCAGGAAGAGATGACGCGGGCGGGCATCCGACTTGCGATCGCGATGGGCAATGCGGGAGAAGATGACGCGCAGGCAGTACCGCTTCGGACGAGCTGGTCGCTTGACGGCTTGGCGATACCTGTTGCAGAATGTCTTGGGATACACGAAGACAGCATCAATGCATCATCGGACAAGGATGTGATGGCACGTTTTGACAAGGCGATGATGCTTTCCAATACGGTCGGGCTCAAGGTCTACGCGGGCTATCGTCCTATCCATGTAGCGGACAAACGATATCATCCGTTCTATGACTTGGCTCGCGCGCATGATATGCCTGTCGTTATCCATACGGGTGAGACGGCTCTGCCTGATGCACTCCTTAAGTACGCGCATCCGCTTACGGTCGATGAATTGGCGGTACAGTTTCCCGATGTGCGATTCGTCATGGCACATACGGGCAATCCGTGGCTTATTGACGCCGTTCAGGTCGCACGCAAGAATCCGAATGTCTATCTCGAATTGTCGGGACTGTTTGCGGGGCGATTCGATGCACGAATGATGGCAGAAGAGGAGAAGGCATATCTCGACTATATCCGCATGTGGACGAGATACCTTGGCAGATACGACAAGATACTCTACGGTTCGGATTGGCCGCTCGTCAACCAAGCAGACTACCAAGAGCTGATGGCGACCGTTGTGCCGAGTGCGTACCACGAAGATTTCTTCTATCACAATGCGCGGGCGGTATTTCCCAAGATCGGGGCTTTGCTCGGCGGGTAATTATTCAAAACAAAATAGATAATGTTTCCGAAATGGAATAATTGTTTGAAAAATGCTAGTATTTTCTGAAAAAATCAAGTACAATAAAAATAGCGAACCTATTGAAAAAAAAGAGAGGATAAGGTGATAACAATGAATGATAAAACAGTTGTATTGAACGGATTTCGCTTAAACTATGATAAAAAACTCGACTTGTCGGTCTTGTCCACGCAGGTAACGGAATATGATGTAACGAACGAAGAAGACATTCTTGCACGCGTACAGGGTCAAGATATCGTCGTAACGAAAGAAATGCCTGTCAGCGGCGAGATCATCGCTCAGTTCCCTGATTCGGTAAAACTTATCTGCGAAGCAGGTACGGGCTACAACAACATCGACCTCGCAGCAGCAAAAGCAAAAGGCATCGCAGTATGCAACATTCCTGCATACAGCACGGAACGCGTAGCACATACGGCTATCACGTTCATCTTGAACCTCAGCTCCACGCTCCATACGCAGATCGCTATGCTCGCAAAAGGCAATCGTGACAACTTCACGAAATGCATGCAGGTCAACCACGTAGAAGTCAACGGCAAAACGCTCGGCGTTATCGGTGCAGGCGCGATCGGCCGCGAAGTGATCAAAGTCGCTCAGGCTCTCGGCATGAAAGTTATCGCTTATACGCGTACTCCGCGTGAAGATGAAGAAAACTTGAAATACGTTGATCTCGAAACAGTATTGAAAGAAAGCGATTACCTCACGCTCCATTGCCCGCTCACGCCGCAGACGAAACATATCATCAACAAAGAAGCTCTCGCTAAGATGAAACCGACCGCGTTCATCATCAACACTGCTCGCGGTGCGCTCATCGACGAAGCAGCTCTTATCGAAGCTCTCCAGAACGGCACGATCGCAGGTGCAGGTCTCGACGTACAAGAAATCGAACCGCCGCTTGCTGACAATCCGCTCTATGAATTGCCGAATGTTATCATGACGCCGCATATGGGTTGGAAAGGTCTCGAAACTCGTCAGAGACTCGTTCAGATCCTCGCTGACAACATCAAAGGCTTCCTTACGGGCAACCCGATCAACGTTGTTGGTTAATAAGAAAATAGGAATAAAAAAGAGCTGCATTTGCAGCTCTTTTTTGTATGTGGAGTTAGTTGGGGAAGAAGTAGCGATAGAGCGCTTCGCCCTTGGAATCAGGGATGATTCTTTCCGGTTCTTGCTCCCATGATTTATAGGTATGAGATTCTAGTACTTCTTTATTACTGCTGTCATATAAAGTTACATGTGTCATAGTAATGGATTTTGCAATCTTATCTATTTTTTGATTAGTAATCGCGTGCTTGTTTTCTTGTGGTATAACAAAACAGATCCAACAGTCAACGATGTTATTGTCAGTAGAATACTCAATAGTTTCTTTATCTAAAAACATACCAACTTCATCGTCTGAACCGAGCCATATCCATCTCTTAGGGTCAGGCTCATACGCGGCGAAGCACGTTGATGTAAGCAGGATAAAGAGTATAAGGAGTATTGGTACGACTTTTTTCATAGATAACAGCTCCGTTCAATAGATGATATGGCTATAATTCTATTATCGTGTGGTATAATCCTGCCAATTGATAGAACTGATCGAATGAGTAA
>JAFPBC010000192.1 GCA_017390595.1 Selenomonadales bacterium
CTTCATCCACGGCGCGCGCCGCAACATCGACCTTACCGTCGTACTCTTCAACAACAACATCTACGGTATGACAGGCGGTCAGGCATCGCCGCTCACACCGACCACGCATAAAGCGACCACGGCTCCGTACGGTGCGGTAGATCGTCCGTTCGACCCGTGCAACCTTGCCGAAGCGGCAGGCGCATCGTTCGTTGCCAGAAGCACGACATATCATGTCACGCACCTTACCGACATGATCGCCAAAGCCATCGACAAAAAAGGCTTCTCCCTCGTAGAAGCCATCACGCAATGCCCGATCGGCTACGGTCGCCGCAACAAACTCGGTGACGGCCCTGCCATGCTCGAAGCAATGCGCGACACTGCTGTTATGAAAGCGGCGTATGATAAACTCGCCCCCGAAGTGCAGCAGACGAAATATCCGATCGGTATCTTCTGCGACAAAACGATGCCCGAATATACCGAACAGTACAGAAAGATCCAGATCATGGCGGGAGGTATCGCAGAATGAAACAGATCCGTTTATCCGGCTCGGGCGGACAAGGTGTGATCACCGCCGCTATCATCATGGCAGAAGCCGCTGTTGCCGAAGGCAAAGAAGCGGTACAGACGCAGTCCTACGGCCCTGAAGCACGCGGTGGCGCGTCCAAAGCAGAAGTCATCATCTCCGATGCGCCCATCTACCATCCGAAAGTAACGACCCCCGACCTCCTCTTGGCAATGACCCAACAGGCGGCCGACAAATATATCAAAGACCTTGCGGCAGACGGCATCCTCGTCGTTGACGAAGACCTCGTACCGAACCTGCCCGCGCACGCACACATCGTACGTGTACCCATCACGCGCATGGCAGTCGAAGAAGTCGGCAAAGACCTCTTCGCCAACATCATCGCGCTCGGCGTCGTAACAAAACTCTCGGGCGATGTATCGCTCGACGCTGTACGCGAAGCAGTAGCAAACCGCGTACCGCCCGCGACACTCGAAAAAAATATGCAGGCTTTGGAACTCGGCTTCAAAGCAGTATGATAAAAAAAGAGAGGATAGCTCGTCTATCCTCTCTTTTTCTTTCATTTCGTCACTTTTTATGAAAAACTGTCAACCGATTTACAAATACAAAAAATCTGTTATACTGAAATAAGACGGTTACACCGTCATTTTATCGCCACATAATGACGGAAATACATATGCCGTATACGCGAAATGCCGATTATCTCCCCGAGCAGACCGCGTAAGAAAGGAGAATGATATGGGAGTATTTGAACGAACAGATCCGGAAAATATGCTGCAAGAGCTCATTGGCATCTTCGGCGCCGATGACCGTGTGACGGGTATGATACCCGATACGGAAGGCGACCCGAGCAGTGCCGAGAGCTACGGCAGGCAGGCGTACAAGTCTTTGGTACCGATCGCGGAGCGCAGATTCCCTGTTGTGAGCGCGCTTACGAATACGGGAAGACAGCTTCTTCGTCCGAACGGCCCGCAAAAACTTTGGCGCGATGTAAAAGACGGCTATACAAGGGGCAAAAGCGATTTTGCCACAGGTCTGTCGCTTGCCGATGATGCCGAGATGTTCCCCGACAGGCAGGTGCGTCTTGCGGACGGTACGGTCGGCAGCGAAGAACGTATCCGCGATTACAAGTGGGAAGGGCTGGAGGAATTGGGGCGAGGCATCGGTTACGGCGCCCTCAATATCCCCGATGCGGTGCTTGGGCTTGCTGTCGATGAAGATGATCCGCTCCGTGCGCCATTGTACGCCCAAAAACGTGAACTGGCCTACGAGCCGACAGGTGATGAAGCGGTAGACAGCGCGCTTTCGTCAGTCCATACGCTGGGCAGTGTTATCGGTGAATCGGGCGGTACTTACGGAACAGGTAAGCTGCTTGCCGGTCTGGCGAAAGAGGGGCTGCGTACCGCGGCACCGCACGTACCGCACATGGTCGATATGCCCGAAGCGGTAAAGGCCATGATACCAAACTCTGCTTATAACATGATGGGACGGTTGCCGCATATCGAAGATGTGCTGAAAGCAAAACTCGGTCCCGATATCTACAACGCTGTTGCGAACGGTGTCATCGATATCGCCACAGTCCATCAGATGGCCAA
>JAFPBC010000193.1 GCA_017390595.1 Selenomonadales bacterium
GAAGACGGCATCTGCACTGTGTACTGTCCGCACACCACAGCTGCCATCACCATCAACGAAAACGCGGACCCCGATGTCTTCCACGACATTCTCCTCGGACTTCGCCATACCTATCCCGACCGCAGAGAATTCCTCCACGCAGAAGGCAACAGCACCGCCCACCTCAAGGCAAGCACCTTCGGAGCATCCGAGACCATTCTCATCGAGAACGGCAGACCGCTCCTCGGCACTTGGCAAGGCATCTACTTCTGCGAATTTGACGGCCCGCGCAGACGTACCTACTACGTCGACGTGCGTGCCTGACAAGGAGGACACACCCATGTACACCAACAAACTCAAGACCATCCTCGCCCAAGGAGACCCCATCTCGGGATGCATGATACAAGGCTATATGCCCGCACTCGCCGAGATCGCGGGACTGGCAGGATTCGACTTCCTCTTCCTTGATGCCGAGCACAGCGCGCTCAGCGTATCCGAATGCGAAAACATGGTACGTGCCGCCGAAGCACGCTCCGTCGTACCGCTCGTCCGCATCCCCAACAACGACCACGACACCATCTTGCGCTACCTCGACTGCGGAGCCATGGGACTCATCCTCCCCGGCATCCGAAACGCAGACGAAGCACGCGCCGTCGTCCATGCCGCCAAATACTACCCCATGGGTCAGCGCGGCCTCAACGGTGTCCGTGCCTCCGACTACGGCATGACCAAACCACTCAGTCAGTACACCGCCGACGCCAACCGAGAGACCATGCTCCTCGCCATCATCGAAAACCGCGACGCAGTCGAAAACCTCGACGACATCCTCGCCGTAGACGGCATCGACGGCATCATCCTCGGCGCATCCGACCTCTCCCAATCGCTCGGCGTCCCCGGTCAGGGCAATCACCCCCTCGTCCTCGATGCCAAAGCACGCTTCATCGACGCAGGCAAACGCTCGGGCAAACCCTTCGGCACCGTCGTCCGCGCAGGCGAATCCATCGACGATTACCTCGCCGAAGGTATGAAGATCCTCATGGTCAACGCCTACGCCCTTTTCGGCGGAGCCTGCAAGACCTTCGTGAAAAATTTCAATAAAAAATGAAAATTAACGGATAATTATTATTGACAAGGCAAGACCTGCATGGTATACTTGCATCAAGAGGTGAGGCAATCACCGAATATGAGGAGGAATGAAAAATGGAATTGAAAGGTACCAGAACAGAAGCAAACTTGTGGGCGGCATTCGCAGGAGAATCGCAGGCGCGTAATAAATACAGCTACTACGCATCGAAAGCGAAAAAAGACGGCTATCAGCAGATCGCCGCTATCTTCGAAGAAACGGCTGCCAACGAAAAAGAGCACGCTAAAATTTGGTTCAAATTACTCCACGGCGGTATTGCCGACACCATGACAAACTTGGCTGATGCTGCGTCGGGCGAACAGGATGAATGGACGAGCATGTATCCCGAGTTCGCAAAAGTAGCGCGAGAAGAAGGGTTCGATAAAATCGCTTACCTCTTCGACGAAGTAGCGAAGATCGAAAAAGAACATGAAGAACGCTATCGTGCGCTCATCGCCAATATCGAAGAAGGCAAAGTCTTCGTTCGCGAAGAACAGCAGCTCTGGCATTGCCGTAACTGCGGTCATATCCACACAGGCGCACAGGCTCCGGGCGTATGCCCCGTCTGCGACCACCCGCAGTCCTTCTTCCAGATCAAAGCAGAAAACTACTAATAACAACACCCCTAAAACAACTCAATATATATCCCCCCCAATCACAACAAAAAGGCCACCCGCGCTCGGGTGGTTCTTTTTTTGTGCGTGGGGTAGGGCAAGCAACTCGGCGATACTTATAGCGATGGGCGCATCTCTCCCTCCGTCATGGGTGACCCATGCCACCTCCCTCGTCAGAGGGAGGCACTAATACCACGATGCGTTGGCTTATACTGTGTACTTCGTTTTTACTCTAAAACTCCCTCAACGGGTTCGGGTTCGTTAGGAAGTCCGAGGCGAAGTACGCGATGCGAGGGAGTGGAGCGCATTGTGTCGGATGTTTGAGCGAGCAGAGCGATGCGAGTTCCGACACGCGGTCGTGTCATCTCGTGTTTAGTGCAGACACGACCGCAAGCGAAACGGAGGAGCGAGAACGTACTCCGAGGACGTACGTGGAACCCGAGAGCTTCTTTGCTTCTTTCTTGGGCGGTGCAAGAAAGAAGGGGAAGGAGAAGCGGAATATTATCGACAAGGTGTTCTTCGCCCCTGCGTCACAAAGAAAAGTAAAAGAGGAGGGAAGAGCTACCTGTTGTGATAAAGCATACCTTGCGAGCTTGATACGC
>JAFPBC010000194.1 GCA_017390595.1 Selenomonadales bacterium
AAGCACGTTCCTTTTCCTCCCCCCTACACTCCCTTTCGCATCATCACGTGCGGGCAATCTTCCTCGTAGAATACCTCGCCGTAGGGCTGATACCCTTGCAGGACGTAGAATTCCTGCGCGCGGCATTGTGCGCCGAGGATCGTCTCGGTCGCGCCGTGCTGACGTGCGATGTCTTCTAAGTAGGCGAGTATTTTCGCGCCTTTTCCTTGTCCGCGATACGCTTTGGCTACGGCGAGTCTGCCGATATGCCACGTGGTACCTTCTTCGATGAATACGCGGCCTGTGCCTATTGGCTCTGTGCCTATCGTGAGAAGGGCATGGTGCGCGCGGTTATCTATGGTATCGAATTCTTCTTCGAATCCCTGTTCTTCGACGAATACTGTGATGCGTACATCACGCGCGCCGTCGGGGAGGTTGCCGTATACGGAGGTAAGCTGTTCTGTCATAGTTCATTCTCCTTATGGGTGATACGTCTATTGTAGCATGATAAATCTTATATGGAAATAACGGGCCCGCTGTACCATACCGCCCGCATACGAAAAGCCCTCCTTACGACAGGAGGGCTTTTGTCATGCTGTTATACGGTGCGTATGTATCAGCCTTTGAGTGCGGCGTGTGCTGCGGCAAGGCGTGCGATGGGCACACGATACGGCGAACAGCTTGCGAAGTCAAGGCCGATCTCGTGGCAGAATGCGATGGAGTCGGGGTCGCCGCCATGTTCACCGCAGATACCTGCTACGAGGTTCGGGCGAGTAGCGCGGCCGCCTGTGGTGGCGATCTTCATGAGTTTGCCGACACCTTTGCGGTCGAGTACGGCGAACGGATTTTCTTTGAGTATTTTTTCCGCAAGATAATCGCCGAGGAATTTGCCTTCGGCATCGTCACGGCTGAAGCCGAGACAAGTCTGCGTGAGGTCGTTCGTGCCGAAGCTGAAGAATTCCGCGTATTCGGCGAGTTCGTCGGCAAGGAGCGCGGCACGCGGCATTTCGATCATCGTACCTACGCTGTAATGGAATTTCGCACCTGTTTCTTCCATGACTTCTGCGGCGATGCGGTCGATACGCGGTTTGAAGAATGCCATTTCTTCCGCGCTGATGGTAAGCGGAATTTCGATTTCCGGAAGCGGCGTGAGGCCTTCTTTCGCAAGGCGAGCGGCCGCCTGACAGATGGCACGCATCTGCATTTCGTATACTTCGGGATACGTGATACCGAGACGGCAACCGCGATGACCGAGCATCGGGTTTGCTTCGTGGAGTTTTTTGACTTGTTTCAACAGGTCTTGTGCTTCGGCGAGACGCTGAGGGTCGCTACCGAGTGCTTCAAGGCGCGTCGTTTCGATGACGAGTTCTTCCTGACTCGGGAGGAATTCGTGGAGCGGCGGGTCGAGAAGACGGATACATACCGGAAGCGTATCCATTGCTTTCAAAATACCGTAGAAGTCGCCTTCCTGCATCGGGAGGAGGTGTGCGAGTGCTTCGATACGTTCCGCTTTCGATTCGGCGAGGATCATCTGCTGTACGAACGGCAGTCTGTCTTGCGCCATGAACATATGTTCCGTACGAACGAGGCCGATGCCTTCCGCGCCGAAGGAGCGAGCTTTTGCCGCGTCTTCGGGCGTGTCCGCGTTGGCACGGATAGAGAGAGCTTTGACTTCGTTTGCCCAGCCGAGGAGCTTGATATATTCATCGGAGAGTTTCGGTTCTTCGAGTTCGACTTCACCGAGCATGACGCGGCCTGTTGCGCCGTCGATGGTGATGATGTCGTTTTCTTTGATGAGGGTATCTTTTACCATGATGGTCTTCGTGTTGTAGTCTACTTTGAGCGATTCACAGCCGCATACGCACGGTTTGCCCATACCGCGTGCTACGACTGCCGCATGGCTCGTCATACCGCCGCGGCTGGTAAGCACGCCTTGTGCTTCGATGATGCCGTGGATATCGTCAGGTGTCGTTTCCATACGAACGAGGACGACTTTTTCGCCTTTTTTACCGCGTGCTTCGGCATCGTCCGCGTCGAATACGACATGACCGCAAGCGGCACCCGGCGATGCGGGAAGACCTTTGGTGATGACGTCTACTTTCGCCGACGGGCTGATCTGGCGGTGGAGGAGCTGATGGAGCTGTTCGGGCTCTACGAGAAGGACTGCTTCTTCTTTCGTGACGAGGCCTTCATCGGCGAGGTCGCAGGCTACTTTGACAGCGGCAGCCGCCGTACGTTTGCCGTTACGCGTCTGGAGCATATAGAGCTTGCCTTTTTCGATGGTGAACTCGATGTCCTGCATATTGCGGTAATGTTTTTCGAGCGTGAGCGCGATGTTATTGAACTGCGTGAAGATCTCGGGCATTTCGCTTTCGAGCTTGGCGATGGGCTGCGGTGTGCGGATACCTGCTACGACGTCTTCGCCCTGTGCGTTGGTGAGGTATTCGCCGTAGAGTTTGTTTTCGCCTGTGGACGGGTTGCGCGTGAAGGCTACGCCCGTACCGCAGTCGTCGCCCATGTTGCCGAATACCATCGACTGTACGTTGACAGCCGTACCGAGATCGTGGTCGATCTTGTTGAGGTTACGATAGATGATGGCGCGGTCGTTGTTCCACGAACGGAATACCGCTTCGATCGCACGGAAGAGCTGTTCGCGCGGATCTTCGGGGAACGGTTCGCCGACACGCATGAGGTAGAGGTCTTTGTATTCGTCTATGATGACGCGGAGAGATTCCGCAGAGAGTTCTTGGTCGAATTTGACGCCTTGCGCGTCTTTTTGATCGGAGAGGATCGTTTCGAATTCATATTTCGGCAATTCCATAACGACGTCGGAGAACATCTGGATGAAGCGACGGTATGCGTCGTAGGCGAAGCGTTTGTTGTTCGTTGCTTTTGCGAGGCCTTCTACCGTATCTTCGTTGAGACCGAGATTGAGGATGGTGTCCATCATGCCCGGCATGGAGAATACGGCACCGCTTCGTACGGATACGAGGAGCGGACAAGCGGCATCGCCGAAGCGTTTGCCCGTCTGTGCTTCAAGCGTCTTGAGGTTCGCTTCTACTTCTTCGCGAAGGCCTGCGGGAAGCTGTTTTCCTGCGGCATAGTATTCGCGGCAAGCATCTGTCGTGATGGTCATACCTTCCGGTACAGGGAGTCCGAGATTGGTCATTTCGGCAAGGTTGGCACCCTTACCGCCGAGCAGGGAACGCATATCGGCGTTACCTTCTTTGAATAAATAAACGTATTTTGTCATCTTCCATTCCTCTTTTCATACATTTCTAAGATCAATGCTGCCGTTTCCTCGGTAGCTTTGTTGGTGACGTCGATGATCGGACATCCGATCTTACGCATCAAATTTTCACCGTATTCGAGCTCGCTGAGGATACGGTCATAGCTGGCATAGTCTGCTTTGGCAGACAAGCCCATGCTTCTGAGTCGCTCTTTGCGGATCTCATAGAGATGAGAAGGACTGATCGTCAGACCGAAGATCCGTTTGCGTTCCACCTGGAAGATCTCCTCGGGCGGATTGATCTCGGGCATGATCGGAAGATTGGCCACCTTATAACCGCGATGTGCCAAGTAGATACAAAGAGGCGTCTTGGATGTACGGCTGATACCGACGATAACGATGTCCGAGAGCAAAAATCCGCGCGGTTCTTTGCCGTCATCATACTTGATGGCGAATTCGATCGCGGCGATCTTGCTGAAATAGGCATCGTCCATGCGACGGAGAGCACCTGCCTCACGGCGTGGCTCAAGGTCTGTCGCGGTATCGAGCGCATTGAGCATCGGCCCCATGATATCTACGGTCTTCACATTCACTTCTCTTGCTTTCTCTTGTAAAAATGTGCGCAGATTTTCTGTTACGAGCGTATATACGATAAGCGCGTCCTCTTTTTTCGCGTCGGCTATCGCCGCTTCGATCTGACGCGTCGTCATCATGTACGGACGACGGCGAAAGAAGATGTGATCGCAGTCATATTGACTGATCGCGGCGCGAACGACGGCTTCGCCTGTCTCACCGACAGAGTCGGATAAGATATATACGATCGCAGATTTGGTTGGCTCCATTAACAAAATGTGATACCCCCTGTTACCTTATTCCTGTGCCAAACGGACAAAGAGCTGTGTGATATTGCTCTTCGTGAATCGTCCGATCACACGGAATCGTTCCTGTCCGTCTACATATACCGGTTCGACGACCGGCAGCGTGTCTATCTGATGCTCGATCAGACGCTGGGCACCGCGCAGGACGGACTCTTGCGCCGTGGCCATGATGATGTTGGGCATTCTGGTCATAACGACTTTCACCGGAAGCTCGGTAAGGTTCTTCGGCCCGATAGCCGCCTTCAACAGATCCTTACGAGAGATGATACCCTCGATATAGTCACCCTCCGATACAACGATCAGAGAACCGACATCTTCCATGAACATCGTCACGACTGCGTCATAGACGCTCGATGTCTCGCGTATCACGATAGGACGCGATTGCTCATCGCCTATCCGAATATCCGCGAGAAGCCCTGCAAATATATCGGACGACTTGCGACCCGTGGCATAATACCCCACACGCGGCCGCGCGTCAAGAAGCCCCGCCATCGACAAGATGGCAAGATCGGGACGAAGCGCCGCACGCGATAAGTTCAGCATGCCTGCGATCTCCTGCCCTGTGATAGGCCCTTTTTCCTCTATGATCTGCAGTATCGTCTGTTGTCTTTCTGAAAGTTCGATACAACTCACCTGCCTTTCTATAAACAGTATACACTATTTCAAAATAAAAAGCGATATAGAATAGCACATTTCTTCAAAAACAGTTGATTATTTTTACTGATGTTACCATAAAATATACCTATTGAAGTATCACAGAAGCAATGTATGGTCATACTTCGCCGAATCATGGTACCGCAAGGGATAAACACGCATTTTGCTTGACAAAAGAGAGATTTTCTCATATGCTAGGTGTATCATAGAGAACGTATGCAATCACAATAATAAATAGAACGTAAGGAGATACTTTCATGAAAAGAGTAGTTGTTACAGGTTTGGGCGTTGTCAGCCCGATCGGGAACGATGTTCCGACTTTCTGGGAGAATATCAAAGCAGGTAAACACGGCATCGCGCCGATCACGCGATTTGACACGTCCGATATGGGCGTAAAACTCGCGGCAGAGGTAAAGGACTTCGATTCTTCGCTCTGCTATGACAAAAAAGAAGCTCGCCGCACGGACCTCTACACGCAGTATGTTGTAGAAGCGTCCCGTCAGGCACTCGTTGATGCAGGTACCGAGTTCAAAGAAGACGATGCGTTCCGCATCGGTGTCTATGTCGGTACGGGTATCGGCGGTATCAATTCGCTCGAGACAGAGTTCACGAAGTTCCTCGAAAAAGGCAACAGCCGCGTATCGCCGTTCGCGATCCCGATGCTTCTTTCGAACATGGCAGCAGGCGGTGTCGCTATGCGCTATGGTTTCAAAGGTACGAACTTCGCTGTTGTCAGTGCTTGCGCATCGAGCGCGCACACGGTAGGCGAAGCGTTCGCCGCTATCAAAGCAGGTCGTCTTGATGTCGCGCTTGCGGGCGGTACGGAAGCATCCATCACAAAATTCACGGCGGCAGGCTTCAATAATATGAAAGCCCTCTCGCACAGCGAAGACCCCGACCGCGCGTCGATCCCGTTCGATGCGGAAAGAGGCGGTTTCGTCATGGGCGAAGGTGCGGCTATCCTCGTGCTTGAAGAGCTCGAACACGCACTCGCACGTGGTGCGAAGATCTATGCCGAAGTAGGCGGCTACGGCGCAACGGCAGACGCATATCACATCACGAGCCCGTCCCCGACAGGCGATGCGGCATCGCAGGCGATGATCATGGCATACACCGAAGCAGGTGCCAAACCGGAAGAGATCGACTACATCAACGCACACGGCACGTCTACGGGCCTCAATGACAAATACGAAACGAACGCTATCAAGATCGCGCTCGGCGAAGAAAACGCGCGCAAAGTCAACATCGGTTCGACGAAATCGATGACAGGTCACCTCCTCGGTGCGGCAGGCGGTATCGAATCGATCGTATGCGTCAAAGCCATCGAAGAAGGCTTCATCCCGATGACGATCGGTTACAAAGTAAAAGACGAAGAATGCGACCTCAACTACACGACCGAAGCACCGGTACAAAAAGAAGTGCGCTATGCACTCTCTAACTCCTTCGGCTTCGGCGGTCACAACGGCTCGCTCTGCTTCAAAAAATACGAAGCATAAGGGAATCGTTCGGCGCACAGGCGCGGAAATGAATAGGAAAAGAACACTCGCTGTACAGATGTATGGCGGGTGTTTTTTGATGTTTCTCTTATTCTATTTCCTTTTTGTGGCGCAAAATGCGAAGAAAGCCTGCTCATAAGTTCACTTCTTTTCCCACCCCTTCTTTCTTGCGCCGCACAAGAAAGAAGCAAAGAAGCTCTCGGGTTCCACGTATGTCTTCGGAGTACGTTCTCGCTCCTGCGTTTCGCTTGCGGTCGTGTCTCAAATAAATGTTTTAGCTGACACGACCGCGCATCAAAACTCGCATCATTTCATTTGCTCAAACAGTTGATGCAATGC
>JAFPBC010000195.1 GCA_017390595.1 Selenomonadales bacterium
GCCACAATGCCAACGTTTCTTAAATTTTCACTCGTATACTCTTTCATTTTGGTTTCCTCCCTGTTTCGTGTGATATTTTATAAATCATAACGAATAATTATATTTTTCATTATTCTCTGAAAATAACATGAATTCCTGCTTTTTTCCAAAATTTTTTCACAATTTGATAAAAAAGAAACCATAGGATAAGTATCCCATGGTTAATCTTTAAGTAAAATTGTCTGAAATGGAGGGCTTCCGTCAAGTATCCCGATCGCATACAGGGTATACGCACCCGTTCCGATATTTGTACTTCTCATGGTGTAAAATGGTGTCTGCGACCCGCATGGCAGAAGTTCTATCGTGTATGCTCCCGTATATAATCCGATCGTCGAAGTTGTGTTCCAATATGGCACACAAGTGAATACTTTTTGCCCATTGAGTTTCACATCGATCGCCGTATTGTTCGGTGACAGATGAGCGAATCGGAATATCGCCATTTGTGTAGGGATCTCCATTCGCTGTATCGATATGCTCTGAAGTCCAATATACGGCATTACGCCACCTAATGCAGCCGTATAGACACTCCCGCGATTGATGGGAAGTTGTGTCTGTAATATCGGGTTGCCCTTAGTACCGGCTTGATAAACGACAACACGATGATTTAGATTAACGTTCGATGTGATGGTCGCATAATTTGATACCATACCATACGCAAGATTGCTTGCTATGAGCGTACCGTCTAAATAGACATCGACATTAGGCCCGCCCGCGATCACGTTTAAGAACCGCACATAGGAGGTATTGCTTCCCTGTTGTACTTGCGGAATCGGCTGAATAATGATCGGCGGTTTCGGCGGCTGATACGGATAATGCACATGATACGGCGGTCTTGGCGAATTGGTATTATGCGTATGATATTGCGGTGGTCTGGGCGGCCTTGGGGGTGGATTCTGTCCATTCTGTGGAGGTCTGGGTGGTCTTGGGGGACGGTTCTGCCCATTTTGCTGCGGCGGACGCTGTTGCTGATTATTATTGGGAGGTTTTGTCGGTTGGTTCTGCCCATTTTGCTGCGGAGGTCTTGGCTCTTGATCCTGTCCGTTTTGTGCAGGCGGTTTCATCTGTCCCTGTTCGGGCGGAATCGGCTCAGTATCAGGCGTATTCTTACGGAATACTTCTTCCTTATTCATTCTCGCTCACCTCTTCACTTCACCATATGAAAAGACAAGCAAAAAAATACTGCCAAAAAGAAAACAGCACGGCTATTGCCATGCTGCTCTGTCGTTTTTTACTGTTGGTTCGGATGTACGATCGTGAGAATACCGTCGAGATCAGCTCTGACCGCATCTTGCGGAACTGCTAATTTCATGCGGTATTCGCCATCAGCGACGCGTTTTGCCGTGCATTTACCTTTCGTTACATAATCCTCTGCACCCTGTAATGTTGCATATACTTTCATATGTTTGTTAAACAAATTAGCCATTTATATCACTTTCCTTTCATCGCTTGATAGTATAGTAATTTAGGATATATTTATTATTTCTCTTTATTGAGAAGAATTCCTGCTAGAAATAAGAAAAAAAATAAAAAAACTCGCAAAAATTTTTGCGAGTTTTTACAGATGATTTAACCGAACACATATACCTGACTTTCGCCATGCCAACATATTGCTTCTGCTTGTTCAGTCATCGGGAAGACAAGTCTGAGCGTATGGTAGCGACCCATACGCTTCTTGCCCGTACTAAGCCCGCACGAGATTGGCTACTCATAACTTTCACACATCGTTCAGAATCAGCAATTCGAATTTCTGTAATAAAGCGGATTTGTGCTACTCGCCCCAAACTGCCGTGTTATACCTTCGTTTCCGAAGTTCACCGCAAATAACTTAGTTGACAATTCTTCGAAAGTTGTGTCTTCTTGTCAGGAAGCGATCGAAGATTCTTCTCACAGAGCGTCTATTGTCGTTACCACAGGGTTTGGACTTTAGTCAGCGCAATATGTCAGTGCATAGTCTTATTCTTGAACCTTGTTCTCGTCATGAAGCATCTCTGCTCCGCAAAAGCTCACTCTCTGCAGTATCCCACAGAAAACTTACTCAATATACGACTATCCTCAGAAGGATGACACCCCTTGTGCACCGAGTTGGCACACGTGCTCGGTTAAACCATCCGTCTATATTTTATTATAGTTTTCTTTTATATTTTTTATATAATCTATATTATGTTTTTGTCAATAGAATCATAATATATAATTCCAGATATTTTATCAATAAAAAAGCCAAACACCAATAACTATCATTATCAGTATTTGGCGATTTTATTTATTTTACAAATAGTGCCATAAGCCTTCTCAGTGGCGTAGGCATAGACCAAATATATATCTTGAACTGTTTCATCCCTTGACCTCCTTATTACGCATCTATATCAATTTTTCTACTGTAGTCTATGCGAAATAAGAGGTTTTGCGAATCAAAGCTTAGAGTTCTTCTTTACGCATCAAAAGGAAACAAAGGTCGGATTGACGATTGAGCGCAATAAGCACCTGCTGTCTGACAGGCTCTGTTTTGTTTAGTCTCCAGACGGCACGTTCTGCACGACGAATCGTTGTACGTGCCAAATCAAGCGCCGCACCGCCGACAGTATCGCCTGCGATCAAGAATGCCGTAAGCGGAGGAAGCTGTGCTTCAATGGTGTCTATCGTCGAATCGAGCACAGCAATATGTGCTTCATCCGTAATATATGCGACCTCGCCTGTGCTGGCAAGTTCAGCCATCATCGACATATTCATTTTTTGGAGCGCAAAGATCGTTGCTTTTACCTCTTCGTTTTTGCAGTTTGCTCTTGCCATACCGAGGACAGAGTTGACTTCATCAACGAGACCGTATGCTTCTACGCGCAAACAGTCTTTGTCGACTCTTTCGCCTGTGAACAAACTTGTTTTGCCTTTATCGCCTGTTTTTGTGGATACACCCATCGTATATTCCTCCTATTCTTTATATCTCTGTGCAAGTGCATGATAATCAAGTGCAGATTTGCGGAGCATCTCCACTTCTTCGTCCGTGATCTGGCGAACGACCTTGCCCGGTATACCCATGACCATCGAACGCGGCGGAATTTTTGCACGTTCTGTTACGACCGAACCTGCAGCGATGATCGAGTTTTCGCCTACTTCTGCGTAAGAGAGAACGACAGCTCCCATACCGATCAGGCAATTGTTGCCGATCGTACAACCATGTACGATAGCACCATGTCCTACGGTCACATAGTCACCGACGATACACGGCCAGTCATGCATGATATGGAGCGTAGAATTGTCTTGGATATTCGTATACTTACCGATAACGATCGGATGTTCGTCACCACGCAGAACCGTATTATACCAGATATTTGCCCCTTCTTTGATCGTAACATCACCGATCACACGAACGCCTTGCGCAATAAATGCCGTTTCGTCGATCGTTGGTTTTGTATCCATATAAGGTAAGATCGTGCCTTTTTGCAATCCTTTTTCACTCATGCTTCTCGCATCTCCTTCACTTTTTCATCATTAAGTTCTTTCAGCATCGCACACAAAAGCGCGACACCCGCTTCATAATCTTGTCTGTGAATGATACCGTAATGACTGTGCAGATAACGAGTCGCAATACTGAGCACCAGCGTAGGTACTCCACTATGCGCCAGATGGATACGACCACCATCTGTGCCACCGCCTTCTGTAAACACAAGCTGATACGGAATATCATATTTTTTCGCAACATCGATCGCATAGTCGCGAAGTGCTGTGCTTGGTATCATACTGGCATCATATATCGTGATACCGATACCCGCACCAAGTTTGCCCGGGGCAAGCTCAGCTGATACGCCGGGAACATCGCCAGCTACGCACGTATCAACAACGAACGCAATATCGGGAGCGATCTTAGCCGCACTCGTCTGAGCACCACGTAAGCCGACTTCCTCTTGCACAGTACCTACACCATAGATGCGACTATCATGCGGAATAGTTACCATACGACGCATCGCTTCTGCCATCATCGCGCATCCGATACGATTATCCCATGCTTTCGCCATCAAATAGTCGGGATTCTTCATTACGACGAACTCACCTGCAGGTACGACCGCATCACCGAGAGATACGCCGAACACCTCTTCCGCTTCTTCTTTATCTTTCGCACCGATATCGATATACATATCTTTGCGATCAACAACCTTTTTACGTTCATCAAGCGGCAAGATGTGAGGCGGTTTACTGCCGATCAAGCCGGGTACTTCTCCATTCTTCGTCAATACAGTCACACGCTGACCGAGAAGAACTTGATCCCACCAACCACCGATACAAGTAAACTTCAAGTATCCTTCGGGCGTGATATGCTTCACCATAAAGCCGACTTCGTCCATGTGTGCGGCGATCATGACCTTAGGACCTTCTTCTTTTCCTTTCAGCGAAAAAATGATACTTCCGATCCCATCGTGATCTTTATCGCAGATATCGGCAAGATTCTTTGATAACAATTTCTTAACAGCCGACTCAAATCCCGACACCCCGGGAGCTAAAGCCAACTCTTTCAGCCATTCGAGTGTATTCATTCATTTCCCCCGTTCTTATCGTTTGACCGTATTCGCCAATTCGCCGATACCTTCAATCGCAACCATCACTTTATCACCGACTTGCATCGGACCTACCCCCGACGGTGTACCGGTCAAGATAATATCGCCCGGATAAAGCGTCATAACAGCCGTAATCTTCTCAATAAGTTCAGGCACCTTAAAAATAAGGTCATTGATATTGGAATCTTGCTTGATCTCGCCATTAAGCATCGTTACGATGCGTGCATCATCAAGATCAATATCCGTTTCGATCCACGGACCAAACGGCAAGAACGTATCGAACGATTTACCGCGCGTCCACTGAACATCTTTTTTCTGAATATCACGTGCCGTAACATCATTCGCACAAGTATAGCCCAAAATAACACTAGATGCATCTTCTGCCTTTACATTTTTAGCGACACTGCCAATTACAACAGCCAATTCGCCTTCATAGTGAAGATTTTCTGTAAGCGGCGGATAAACGATACCTTCATTCGGCGGCAATACGCACGAAGACGGTTTTATAAACATCAACGGCTCGTCAGGCAGATCATATTTCAGCTCCATCGCATGCGCACGATAATTGAGGCCGATACAAACAGCTTTCGTCGGATAAGTCGGAGGCAAAAGAGCCACCTCATTGAGCGGTACGAGTTGCTCTCCTGCTTCTTGTGTATCAAGCAGATCACCTTTTAAAATACGCATCGAATCCCCTTCTACGATGCCGCAGTATTCTTGTTTCTTCCACCAAAAACGTGCCAATTTCATATCTATTACCTCATTTCCGATTAGTTTGATTCATTTTTAATTATTTTGACAAATAAAAAAATTTATCCTGCTTTTGGTAAAAAAATAATCCGAAAGAATCTCTTCTCTCGGATTATAAATATTTGCTTAGATCTCCATGATAATGGGAAGGATCATCGGACGACGTTTCGTACGTTCATAAAGATAACGTCCGAGCGCATCACGAACATTCGACTTGATTGCCGACCACTCGCTGATATGATTTTCTTCACATTTATCAAGAGCTTGTTTTACTTTTTCACGCGCCTCATCCATCAATGCTTCCGATTCGCGTACATATACAAAACCACGCGAAACGATGTCGGGACCTGCCACGATCGTACCACTTGCTTTGTCCATCGTCATTACGATGATCAAGATACCATCCTGCGACAACTGACGACGATCGCGCAATACGATATTGCCGACATCACCAACACCAAGACCATCAACAAGGATCTTACCTGCCGTTACTTTGCCTGCAATAGTACCTTTTTCTTGCGTGAACTCCAATACATTACCGTTTTCCGCAATGAAAACATTCTCTTTCGGCATACCCAGATCTTGTGCGATCTGAGCATGTTTGACCAAATGACGATACTCGCCATGCACAGGAATAAAGAACTTCGGACGAATCAAATTATGCATCATCTTCAATTCTTCTTGGCTGGCATGACCCGATACATGGATACCCGAAGTACGCTCATAAATAACATTCGCACCGAGCTTCAACAAGCAGTCGATCGTCTGCGAAACAAGCTTCTCATTGCCCGGGATCGGCGTTGCCGAAATGATGATCGTATCATCCGGTGCAATATCGACCTTACGATGATCGGATTTTGCCATACGTGTCAAAGCCGACATAGGCTCGCCCTGACTGCCTGTCGTAACGATAACAACTTGCGACGCCGGATAATTGCGGATCTCATCAATATCGATCAATACACCTTCCGGCACATCAAGATAACCAAGCTCAAGCGAAATATTGACAACATTGACCATACTGCGGCCGAGTACAGCAACCTTACGATTATATTTACAAGCCGATTCAATGACCTGCTGAATACGATGTACATTCGACGAGAATGTCGCAATAATGATACGGCCTTTTGCCGAGCGGAACGATGCGTCAAACGCCTGACCAACAGAACGCTCACTCATCGTGAATCCAGGACGCTCCGCATTCGTCGAATCCGCCATCAAAACAAGGACACCTTCTTCGCCAACTTCGGCGAACTTCTGAAAATCCATGACCTTGCCATCAACAGGCGTCTGATCAAACTTGAAGTCACCTGTATGTACGACCGTACCAACAGGCGTCTTGATCGCAAGACCGACAGAATCTGCAATACTATGGCTTACTCGAATAAAACCAACCTGGAAACAAGCCGCGCGGATCACATCTCCCGCTTGTACCGTAACCAAATTATTCGACGAAACACCATTTTCACGAAGACGACCCTCAAGAATACCAAGCGTCAACTGCGTACCATAGACAGGAACATCGGAGAGCTGCTTCATCACGTACGGCAATGCACCGATATGATCCTCATGTCCATGGGTAAGGACGATCGCCTTAACCATATCTTTGTTTTCTACCAAATAAGAAATATCAGGGATGACCAAGTCGATCCCAAGCATATCATCATCAGGGAACATCAAGCCCGCATCAATAACGATAATATCATCGCCATAACGCACAACTGTCATGTTCTTCCCGATCTCCCCCAATCCACCAAGAGGGATGATCTGTAATTTTTGTTGCGCTTTTGCCAAAAAAATTACACCTCCACTATTATATTTTTTAATTAGACCGTTCTGAATTATATAAGGAGAATTACCCAGCCGCTCAAATCAATTATTAATATTATATCACAACCGATAAAAAAAATACAGAAAAAAGTTCTCATAAAGCCAGAAAACACGCAGGTCCATCGGCATTTTCAGTGTGTAAAAAACAAAACAACACAGCATATGCCATGTCGTTTTATGATATCCCTACTTCTCTTCACCTACTTATCCTACCATACAATTTAAAGTACGACCTTCTCGATACATCTACCAGATCAAATCGCACTCTTGCCTCTCACTTTGACTATACACAAGACTTTTACATTCAACTTGATTCTTATTACAAAATGATAATAAGCGACTAATTATATTGACACCTCCAAATGCCCTTTTCAACATATCCAATAAGCCTATCTCAACCCCATATTCGATACAAAGTTGTACCAATAAGCGTTTGGCATTCATTTCATCAAACCAATAAGTATATACCGCTTCATCTTGGCCCTCTTTTTCAACAAAGAAAAATATATTTCCATTTTCCAATGCGAATGTATGTATATAACCACTATCTACTCCAAGTAAATACCTAGCATCATAACAGTCGCATGTATGGCGCATCCAGAATGCAGCAGAACCATTATCTTCTAATCGTTCTGCCAATGTACGTGTGATCCGCACACAAGATTTCGGAATCTCACCATCATATCTTTGCCACTGTACTGTATTAAACACCAAACATTAACCTTCACCATGTGCACTTTTTTGGTACAACATACCGTTCTCCGAATCCATATAAAAGTCCACATAAATATCTTTATAAAGCGCCTGTGCCTCCCAATAAAA
>JAFPBC010000196.1 GCA_017390595.1 Selenomonadales bacterium
GAACGCTTCCACCATTTTTCGTGATTCATATGATGCGCCTCCCGTTATTCGGCGGCGCGCTCGGTCGCAACGCTGACGCGACTGATGCCTGCTTTTTTCATATCGTCGAGTACCATGATGACTTGTCCGTAGGCGATGCCTTGGTCGGCACGCAGGACGAAGACGGCACTCGGGTCTGCCTTGAGTTCGGCTTGTAATCTGCTGTGGAAGTTGTCATACGAGATGGTCTCGCGGTTGACTTGGATGAGGCCTTCGGCTGTGATGGTGACGGGGATGCGCTTGACGTTGTCGTTCTGCGCGCTTGCCGCCTGCGGAAGCGCGACGGGCAGGACGTTTTGTTCGACCATGTACATCGTGCTCATCATGAAGAAGACCAAAAGGAAGAAGATGATGTCTATCATCGGTATGATCATCAGCTGTGGTGATTTTCTCGTTCTGAGGTTATTTAGTTTCATATCATTTGCGCTCCATCGCCGCTAAGATGACCGCATTGGCCGCGTTTTCCATCTGGTCGATGAGGGCATCTATCTTGTGGTTGAGAATGGTGTAGACGACGAGTGCGAAGATAGCAACGCAGAGACCTGTTGCCGTTGCGATGAGGGCTTCGCCGATACCGCCTGTGATGGCCATCGGTTCACCGCTTTTGAGGTTGAATACGCTGAACGACTGGATCATACCGATAACGGTACCGAGAAGACCGAGGAGCGGAGAGAGCGTGACGATCATGTCGAGCATACCGACGCGATAGCGAAGACGCGATGCCGCGATCACCGCACCGCTTTCGAATACTTGTTCGAGCTTGTCCTTGTCGGTCGTAGCCGTCAGTCCGCCCGCGATGAGAGCAGGTACAACGCCGTCCGTATGCTGACAGAGCGATCTTGCACCGTCGAGGTCGCCGCTCTTCAGATGTGTATTAAGGTCGGTCATAAAGGTCGGCGAGGCTGTTTTCATCTTACGCAGATACATCATACGCTCGATGGCGATCGCCGCTACTAATATCGAACAAATAAGGAGCGGATACATAACGAGTCCGCCTTTTACAAAAATCTCAAAAATACCCATGTTTCTTCACTCCAATCTCATTTTTCCAAATAAAAAATCCTCTCAAACCATAGCCTGAGAGGTCGATACGCATCTATTGCGCCTGTAATCTCCTGCCCATCGCTCGTAGGTCATGCGGTGATCGTCAGACTGGCAGTTCTCCTGACTTCGGCTCATCACATTCTCCGCGCCTTCCCGAAACGCTCGTTTCAGTGGCATCGTGCAGAGCTGCTCCCCGTTACAGTGGCGGGACCGTGTCGGCATCTCACCGAGCTTCCCTATTAAGCCTTGCGGCACCAATCTCGCATCTATGTAGTTGTGCTCGGCGGTTACTTATCGCTGCCGCCGAATATCGACTTGAACATACGTGTAAAGAATCGAACGATCGTGTCCATCAATGCAACCATCGCGAACCCTCCCTATCTTAACTGTCTTCAGTATAGCACAACTTATACACTAAAAAAAGTCATTCTTGCGGTTTCGCGCAGATTCCTCATGAAAACGATTCGATACGGCTATCATACACCCTCTGTCTATCGTTGTCAAACGACGCAAAAAAGAAATATCCGCCGCGTATATACGGCGGATACCTTCATCTCGCTCTTCGGAGGTTCCCGTCAACGAGCCAGCCCGCGACCCATCCTGTCGTCGCATTGTCGGGCAGTATGACCTTATACCAACCGAAGGCTTGATCTTTTAAGGTGACCTCGGTACCTTTATCGAGTTTTGTCACCGACGGATAATTCGTCCCCGGGCCTGTTCTTACGTTGACGTTCGTTCCGTTTATGATACCGACGGCACTTTTGACCGTCTCCGTCTCGCCCGTAGACGGTACGAGCGGCACCACTTCGGTGACATTTTCCTCGGACGGCGCGTATGTCTGGTACGGCGGATACGACTGATACTCTCCCGCTTGATATGAGGGCGAGCTCGTATACTGCTCATCGAACTCGCTTGCACTGACAAACGAATCGGACGACATGCTTGCCGCAGGCGCGCTGACGACGCCCATCGTGTCGACAGGCGTCATCGCCATGACGTCCATCTCGCCTGTCGTCGTCACACGTACCCAGAACTTCAAGACGATGGTCACGTGTAC
>JAFPBC010000026.1 GCA_017390595.1 Selenomonadales bacterium
CTTTTCGCTTCTATTGCCGCCTGTTTGGCTTGTATTGGCGATGAACAGTCATATTCTGCCCGAAGCATTATTATTCTTAGGACCCAAAGAACCTGGAATTATACCGATAGCCATTCAGTTTTTGCTTGCGGAACTTGGATTGGAGCTTGTTCGCATGGCAACGATCCATGTACCGAGTGCGCAAGCGACAGCGCTTGGTTTTATCGGCGCGTTTATGTTGGGCGAATTTGCAACGAAGGTAGGCCTGTTCGGCAACGAAATCGTCTTTTATATCGCAGTCGCCGCAGTGGGGAGCTTTGCCACACCAAGTGTAGAGTTTGCGATGGCTCTAAGGATGTTCCGATTGTTTCTTATCGTCGTGACAGGACTGTTTCATCTCCCCGGATTTCTCATTGCAATGCTTATCGTTCTGCTGATATTTGTGCGGACAAAATCGTTCGGCGTACCGTATCTCTGGCCTCTCATTCCATGGGACTGGCAGGCACTCAAGAGCGTACTGTTTCGTCTGCCGATCACAGATGATGCGAAAAGACTGTCCGTGCTGAAACCACAGAAAGAAAATCGTATGGAGAAATAAAAATTAACAGCACAGTATATACTGTGCTGTTAATTTTGTTCTTAATATTATATATAAAAATGACCGCAGAGAGATATCTGCGGTCGATAACATTGTTCAAACTTTTTTTAACTTGGGATATGGTATGATAGGAACATGGTCACTATGATGTTCACCTATCATTTTCTCTACCCAGATGAGATGGTACCAGCGATCAAATTTGTATCCGCATTGATGGAAAGTCGCGATTTGTGTGAATCCCATATGTGCATGGAAGTCGGCACTGTTGGTCGTCAGATATTCGTCTTCCTGCTCAGGATAGGCAATACTGGCATAGAGATTGAGGATGCCCATTCGGGATAGTCTTTGTTCCAGCTCGGTATAGAGAATCTTACCCAGTCCGCATTTTTGTGCGGTGTGGTCTAGATAGATACTTACCTCGCATGCCCAATCTGCCGCCGCTCTGTCGATAAACGTACTTGCGTAAGCATATCCTTTGATGATACCGTTTTTTTCGATGACAAGATAAGGATAACGCGTTATCGTAGTTGCGATCCGCTGTTGAAACTCTTCGAGAGTAGGTCTGTCATATTCAAACGTGATAGCAGTATTTTGTATGTAGTAATCATATATGTCCAATATACGCTCGGCATCAGCAAGCGTAGCATCGCGCACGATTATCATAGATAGTCGCTCCTTTAATGGGGAAACTGCTTTTTGAATGATTATAACATAATAATCGTGCTGTTGCCATTGATAGAAAATAAGAGTGATAAAATAGTGGTAAATATATTCTTTTGTATTGTTAAATATGATATAATATCAATGTAGTTTGAAAAGGTGGTGCGTATGATGTTGGATTTTAGTTTTGTTGGTATCGCATATGGTTGGCTAATGATGAAAATACAGACGGAAAATCATTATGCTGTTTTACAATGTGATGAATGTTTGGATGACCCGCTACCCGGTATGATGCATATGTACAATGCATTGAAAGAAGGAAAGGATTTTTCTTGGAGAGTCGATAGAGGATGGGAGC
>JAFPBC010000197.1 GCA_017390595.1 Selenomonadales bacterium
ATACCAGTAGCCAAACTTCCGTTTCTGGCGTATAATATAAGTATTATCAACAACAAAGGGGACTTTTCCATGAAATTTGACTATCATATGCATTTTGAATATGGCACATACGACCTCGATTGGGTGCAAGGATTCTTCGACAGTGCCAAATCGCGCGGCATCGACGGTATCGGTATCTCCGAGCACAGCCACGGATTCTCCGAATTCAAAGACCTCTATTATGACGAACTCATCCTTGATGATTCTACCATCGGCAGCTATCAGCAAAAATGGCTCCAAAAAGGCAAATTCCGCTATTCGCTCGACGATTACTTCTCTTTCATGCAGACACTCAAAGATAAAAACTATCCTGTCAAAACAGGTATCGAGATCTGCAACTTCAAAAACCAGGCCCGCGTAAAAGAGATCATCGCACCATATCAATTCGACTACGTCATCGGTTCCGTTCATTTCATCAACGGCTGGGGCTACGACTTCTCCGATCTCTTACCCGTTTGGAACGAATACGACCTCAAAGACATCTACGAATGGTACACACAAGAGATCGAACATATGGCAGCTTCGGGACTCTATGACGTCTTAGGTCATCCGTTTAACATTCGCCTCTTTAAGATCCTGCCGACATTCGACGTCACGCCGTATCTTACCCGTGCCGTACGCGCGCTCAAAGAAGCCAACATGGCGATCGACATCAATACAGGTACTCGTTATCGTTATCCGATCGCAGAGATCTCGCCATTCCCCGACTTCCTCAAGATCGCCGCTGAATACGGACTTCCCGCAATGACCTCGTCTGATGCACACAAACCCGAAGACTGCGGTCGCTATATCGCAGAAGCCGTTGACTATCTCAAAGAGTACGGCTACACCGAAGGGCGCATCTTCACCGCTCGCAAGCCCGAAAGCTATCCGCTCGGATAAAACAAAAAAGCTAGAGGAAATATCCTCTAGCTTTTATTATTTTCATCAGATCGTCTGATCTACCGTCTGCTCAGCCGTAGCCGCGATACGTTTCATCATATCGGGAACATCATTCGATACGTGCTGTGCCGTAATGTCCATCAATGCATGAACGACTTCCGGATCAAATGTGTCATCTTTTGCCATCATGCAAGTGCTGAGGAAAAGGCCGCCGTCTTCTTCACGCGTGAAGTAACGGAAGAGCTTCTGCATGCTGTTCATATCGTCAAGGATCGGCAAGATCTTGCTACGATTTTCCGGTGTAACGAGTTTATTAGCGATCCATACTTCGATCGTGATAAACATACTGCTGTCCAAGATGACCATCATCGGAAGCGTTTTGCCTTCGGACTGAAGACCCGTATGGAATACAGCCGTATTCATCTGATCTTTTGCTTCATGCATACGGAAACCCGTGATCTCTTTCTGATTAAAGTATGCGGATAATTTCGTTGCTTTTATGTTCATTGGTCTATCCCCTATCTATTAGAAAATTCATATAATATTAATTTCTACCCAATATGATGAAAGTCCTGCCTGATAGGTGAAATTCTTCCTTGTCTTCTCTCTGTGTGTCAAAAAAATTATAAAAAGCGCAAAAAAATCGCTTGACACTCCCCTATCCTTCTGGTAATATAATATTTGTTCCCATGAGGAACGCACGATATGCCGAAGTGGCGGAATTGGCAGACGCACTTGACTCAAAATCAAGCGTAGTTACCCTACGTGCCGGTTCGAGTCCGGCCTTCGGCACCACGTCAACAAACGGTCTTTTCTTCATTGAAAAGGCCGTCTTTTTTTATCTATGTACCAACCATCACTTTAAAATAAAAAGCCTTGCTTTCGGTTGAAAGCAAGGCTTTTATGTTTTAGTTAAGCGATACCGTTTTTACGGTCTTCCATTTTGGAAACGATAACAGCACAAGCTGCGTCACCCGTAATATTGATAACCGTACGACCCATGTCGAAGAGACGGTCAATACCGAGTACGAGAGCGATACCTTCAACAGGAAGGCCAACACTTTCGAGAACCATCGCAAGCATAACAACACCTGCACCCGGAACACCTGCCGTACCGATCGAAGCGAGCGTAGCCGTCAATACGATCGTAGCCATGTTGCCAAGCGTAAGGTCGATACCATAGCAAGAAGCGATGAATACAGCGCAAACACCCTGGTAGATAGCCGTACCGTCCATGTTGATCGTTGCACCGAGCGGAACAACGAACGACGATACTTCTTTGCGAGCGCCCAAGTTCTCAGCCGATTTGAGCGTGAACGGAAGCGTACCGACCGACGATGCCGACGAGAACGCCATCATCCAAGCAGGCATCATTTCTTTGAAGAATGCGATCGGCGAAATGCGGGCAAGAACCGCAATAGCCGACGAATACACAATACCCGCATGGAGAAGATAACCCGTATACGCAACTGCTACGACAGCAAAGAGCGAACCGAGAAGCTGCGGACCATTTTCAGCTACTACCGGCATCAAAAGGCAAGCAACACCGATCGGGGACAAACGAAGGATCATATCCATAACTTTCATGGATACTTCGCTGAAGGAATCAACAACGCGACCTGCAAGCACACCTTTTTCACCTGCAAGCAGGATACCAAAACCGAAGAAAAGCGCGATAACGATAACCTGGAGCATCGAAGCTTTTGCCAACGGAGCAATGATATTCGACGGGAATACATCAACGAGCGTCTGCATGAAGCTGACAGGCTCTTTCGCTTTGAAACCACCGCTAGCCGTAAGCTGGCTGAGCGCCGGGAAAAGATCCTGCGTAGCTGTTGCAAGCGCAAGAGCAATAATAACGGCAAAACCTGTTGTGCACAAATAGTAAACCAACGTTTTGACACCGACAGAACCGACTTTTTTGATGTCTTTCATCGCGATTACACCCGAAATGATCGAGAACAACACGATAGGAACAACGATGAACTTGATCAAGTTCAAGAAAATAACACCGAACGGTTTGATATACTCTTTTGCAAAAGCAATCCCCGCTTTATCGGGAACAGTCATCAATGCAAGACCGCCCACGATACCTACCAACAAGCCGACGAAGATCCAGACGGCGAGAGGCCATTTTTTCATGTTCATAATAAATCCTCTTTCCTTTCTTTCAGAGCTTGTCTTTTATATTCAGCATAAACTCTCTATGTAGACACCCTCTGCTTTTTCATATTTATTTATTATACAAAAGCGTACTCTCCTTTTTCAATCCAGTTATTGTAAAATAACCGATTTATCCAATGTATACATAATTCTTTTTGTTTTGTAGGATTTTGATACTATTATTTTGGTCATTCGATCAGTTCTATCAATTGGCAGGATTACACCATACGACAATAGAATTATACCTATATCATCTATTGAACGGAGCTGTTATTATGAAAAAAGTCATACCACTTATGCTTGCACTGCTCATTCTACTTAGCTCAACGTGCTTTGCCGCGTATACGCCTGACCCCAATCGCTGGACATGGCTGACTTCGACTGACGCGGTCGGCGTATTTTACGATCGCGAAACCTTATCCTATTCCACACAAAAAAAATCAGTCGAAGTATGGGTATGCTACGTTTATCCTCAGAAAAAACAACATACCAAAATCAACTATCGCATTTACGATGACAGAACATATGATGTATTTGCCACTATCGTTTATAATGATAAAACAGGCGAAACAATCGACTCCGATTACCCTCGCCGCTATGAGCAAACGATTATCCCTTCCAGTTTAGAAGAAGATTTATACACACACTTTTTCCCAACACGAACCTAATACCATATCTTAAAGAGCCGCATCAAACGGCTCTTTTTCTTTTTCTTTTTCCTATCATTTCACTTGGCAGGATACTGCTTCTCTTCATACGAATTGATATAGTATATTACATTGAACGGAGCTGTTATTTATGAAAAAAGTCATACCAATACTCCTCGCCTTCTTTATCATGCTAACCTCAACCTGCTTTGCCGCATATACCCCTGACCCAAATCGCTGGACATGGATCAATTCCACTGATACCTGCGGTACGTTCTGGGATAAAACGACTGCTCAATATTCCAACGGCGGCAATACGGCTGAATTTTGGGTGTGTGATGTTTATCCTCAACAAAACACTCATCTTATAACAAAGTGCAAAATCACCAAAAACCCCAGAACCTATACCGAATTACAATACACTAAATATAACAGTGGTACACGTGAAGTTATCAACTC
>JAFPBC010000198.1 GCA_017390595.1 Selenomonadales bacterium
AAAACGGCAATCTTCATTGCCGTCTAGTCAATATTCGATACTTATTTCGAGCTGTCTTCTTGCTTCTCTTCTTTTTTTGTCTCGGTAAGAGCAGCCGTATCTTCTACTTTTTTCTCGCTATTTGTTTCTTGTTTAAACTCTTTCAAACTTTTTCCGAGCGATTTACCGATCTCAGGCAACTTCTTCGGTCCGAACACGATCAAAACGATGACCAATACTAATATCAACTCAGGCATTCCCATATGAAACATACTGCAATTCCTCACTTTTATATAATCCGTTTTCTTATATAGTATTATCTTTGTTTCCTCGAAGTCAATCTTTTTTTCATATAATAGACGGATTCTTTTTAGAATCATGACTCAATGTCCAAAAATAAGCGAATCTGCCTTGACCATTATCTAATTTATTTTTTATTACAAGCCAATAAAGAGGTCCTCCTCTTTTATAGCAAAAGGAAAAGCCCCTCAATTGAGGGGCTTTTCCTTAAAATGATTCATATGTTTCGTGCGTCTTGGAGTGACTCTACAAATCACTCATTGCACCACTACATCCACCGTACTTAACCCGGAAGCATGAATCCGAGAACGTTCGATTGGAGATAAATCAATACTGCGAGGATCAATACCATCAAGATACTGTGTCCTACTACTGCGCGCAAGATAGCACTTTCTTGACCGATCTGGTTAGTAGCTGCACATGCAACAGAGATGGACTGCGGCGAGATCATTTTCGCGCAAACACCACCGGATGCGTTACCTGCAACCAAGAGGTTCGGGTCGATCGAAAGCTGTTCTGCAGCCGTTTTCTGCATTGCTGCGAACAATGCGCAAGAGGAAGTGTCGGAACCCGTCAAGAATACGCCGAGGTAACCAAGGAGCGGCGAGAAGAACGGGAAGAGCGAACCAGTTGCCGTGAACGCCAAGCCGAGCGTGTAGCTCATGGACGAGTAGTTCATGATGTAAGCCAAACCGAGGATGCAAGCGATCGTGAAGATTGGCCATTTAAGCTGGTTAAGCGTGCGGAAGAAGCAAGCAATACCTTTTCCGAAACCGTAGTTCGGCATCAAGAAGAGACCGAGGATACCGGAGCAGAGGATTGCAGTACCGGTTGCCGATACGATGTTAAGAGCATATTTCGCGCCGTACGGAGTGTCAGCTGCAACGACCGGAATCGTTTTGATAACTTCGTTGTGAAGACCCGGCCAGAGGAACGAGAAGCCTTTATCCATGCCAACGAGAACGTTTTTGAAGCCGATAAGTTTAGCGTCTGCCCAGAGGAATACGAGAACCGCGAGGATGATGTACGGGCCCCATGCGCGAATGATTTCGCCGCCGGAGTATGCACATTTCTGCGAGCTGTTTTCGTTTACCGGAGCATCATAGTCGAAACGATAGATTTTCGAAGGTTTCCAAACTTTGAAGAAACCTGCCATAACTGCGATCAAGATGATGGACGATAAGAGGTCAGTAATGTATGCGTTAACGTAGTTTACGATACCAACGTGCGTTACTGCGAATACAACACCGCAAACGATAACTGCCGGAAGAACTTCGCCGACGCGTTTCCAACCGCCGATCATAACTGCGATCCAGAGCGGAACGATAAGAGCGAGAAGACCGGTCTGCGTTACGCCGTATTTAGCAACCGTCGTAAAGTCAAGACCCGTAACCGATGCTGCAACTACTGTCGGGATACCAACGCCGCCGAGAGCAACCGGAGCCGTGTTAGCAACCAAGCAAACTGCTGCTGCGAAGATCGGGTTGAAACCAAGACCTGCAAGCATTGCTGCCGTGATAGCAACCGGAGTACCGAAACCTGCTGTACCTTCGAGGAAGCAGTTGAACGCTACTGCGATAACGAGAGCTTGCAAACGTCTGTCTTCAGTAAGCGAGGAAATCGAAGCTTTGATGATTTCGAATTCACCGGATTCAACAGACATGTTGTAGATCCAAACTGCTGTAATAACGATCCAGCAGATCGGGAATACACCAAAAGCCGCACCATACAATGTAGAGTTGATAGCCAAACCCATCGGCATACCATAGATCGCGATCGCGATCACGATTGCGGAAAGAACGCCGCACGCCGCAGCGATCTGACCTTTAACTTTCATAACACCGAGCATTACCAAGATTACCAGAAGCGGAATTGCAGCAAACAGAGCCGACAATCCTAGACTTCCCATAGGATCATAAATTTGTGTCCACATAGACTTACACTCTCCTTTTTTGTCTCTTAAGTCATATTAATATAAGATCTACTGATCGATCCTCCTTCCCTCTTTTCATTTTCGTTTAAAATAATTCCTGTGTATCAAGACAAGCACAAAGTACTCTGTCTCATTTACTGGTTATAAATTTCGCCATTTTTTCTACGATTCCTGCTGTTTAATTCCAATTTTTCTGAATTTTATCGCTTTTGCGACTAGTTTTATTCTTTCTTGTTATGTGTTTCATTCTGCACCATTATACAAAAACCGCCTTGCACCCTTTATTTATCTGCATTCTCAGCAAATCTCTCGTTTTTTTCGCACGATGAAATTTTTTGAAAATTTTTTCTTTATTTTTTTAAAAAACACAGTTATATTTGCAATATATTGATTGATATGACGATGAATTTCATAATATGCCTTCGTTTATACATAAAAAAAGACTTTCTCTTTTACAGAGAAAGTCTTTTTATTTGAATCAGAAATTGCGTTTTCCAACGAAGTCAACGACATCTTCAAACGTTTTACGAATGTCTGCGGGAAGGTTTGCAGGCAACACTTCTTTGGCACGGTTCAAGTATTCGTCAACACGATTATAAGAGTATTCGATAGCATCGGTAGCCTTAATGAGTTCCAAGCCACGTTTGACCATATCGGCAGACATACCGCGGGTCGCAACGATCTCGGCAAGTTCTTCTTTATGCTCACTGACAGCAAGCGCACGGATCACAGGAAGCGTGACCATACCTTGTACGATATCGTTGCCTGCCGGTTTACCGAGCTGTTCGGAAGATGCCGTGATATCAAGGATATCATCCGTTACTTGGAATGCCATACCGAGGCAATAGCCGTATTCTTTGAGTGCTTCAATATCTGCCTCGCTGTGTTGAGCAACGATCGCACCGAGTTCACAGCTGGCAGCGATGAAGTTGGCTGTCTTTTTGGCAATACGTTCTGCATATTCTTCTTCCGTCTGTTTCGGATCGAAGGCTTCCGAATTCTGGATGATCTCGCCTTCACTCAAGGAACAGATAACATCACTCAAAGAACGGAGAACTTCTTTTTGGCATCTGTGTTCCGCAACGAGCGCAAATGCTTTGGCAAACATATAGTCGCCCGTCAAGACAGACATCTGGTTGCCCCATTTTACATTTGCCGTCGGAATACCGCGACGAGTAGACGCTTCATCGATGACATCATCGTGCACCAACGTTGCCATGTGGATAAGTTCAAGCGCGATCGCAAGCGACTGCAAGTTCTCGACTTTTTCTTCGCGAGAATGTGCCGCCAAAAAATAGAGCGCAGGACGAAGACGTTTGCCGCCCGCTTTTACCAGATGCGTACCGATCTGTGTGATCAGCATCGTCGGCGTCTGCGATATCGCCAAAAGTTCTTCTTCAAGCTGTGCCATATCATCTTTAATTACATCAAACATACTTTGTTTTGCCAATCCCATCACCTACAAACACTCATTTTCTCTTTCGAGAAGTTTTGCGAATACGTATTCGTATTGCGTCGTTTCTTATTTATGCTCGTCATGGAAATAACGCATGCTCGTTTTTTTCCACTCTTTTACGCTAAACAGCATCGTATATTCCGTCAGACCTGTTTTTTCGGCAAGTCGTGCTGCGATCTCTTTGCATTCTTCGCGACTGTGTGCATGTACCATCGTATAAAGGTTATATTGCCAGTCGGGTACGACAACACGGTCATAGCAATGCGAGATCTCCGGATTTTTCGCCATGAAGGAACCGATCTCTTCGAGTCGTTCTTTCGGAACGATCCACAAGCAAAGCGCATTCGAGCGATAGCCTACTTCACGATGGCGAAGCACGGCACCCATTTTACGGATCTTACCTGTTTCTTTATAAGAAGTCAATCGTTTCAACAGTTCGTCTTCGGAAATACCGATCTTATCTGCAATCTCTTGGTAGGGATTTTCCACTAACGGAAATTCATCCTGCATCATGCAAATAATTTTTTTATCGAGTGCATCTAACAATATTTTCACCTACTACAACTTAAATTGCACACTAATTTTGAATTTCTTCGTCGTGGGCAAGCTCAAAAGACGACGAACGCCTTTTTGCTTTTCGATCGTGTCCAAGATCTCTTTTTGTCGTTCAAGAGTCGGAGTAAGAAGCGTGAACCACAAGTTATATTCGCTTTCACGTTCATAATTGTGAGTGATCTCTACATACTCATTGATCTTCTGAGCGACCGCTTCAAGGTACTCTTCTTCTACGTTCACCGCAACGAGCGTGCCCGTATAGCCGAGTGCGACCGAATCAAAGAACGGGCCGATGCGGCGTATGTAACCGTTCTCTTTGAGCCAAGTAAGACGTTCTAAGACGACGGCTTCTTCCGTGCCGAGTCTTTCCGCCAAAACAGCAAACGGACGCTTCGCGATCGGAAGGTCTGTTTGCAACATATTCAAAAGTGATTTATCAAACGCAGACAGCATATTTGTTCCCTACTTTACTTATATTCACGAAATTGTTCTTTTTCTGTTCATACTTAGTTATTGTAACAAATTTTCATGTATTACGTCAAGCAAGTCCGAGCGTCCTGCGTGTGTTACGGACGAATAGCAAAGCAAGTTTTCTCGCTCCACACCGAATGCCTTGGTAATGATGCGTGCTTGTTTCTCTAATTCATTGCGACTGAGCTTGTCGCATTTTGTCGCAATGAGAAGTACAGGCAGGTCGTTTTCGGCAAGCCAAGCAAATGTCTCAAAATCACTTTTCATCGGTGCATGACGCACATCGATCAGCTGGCAGATGAGTCGAAGGTTCTCCGATTTTAAAAGATATTCGCGGATGAAGTTCGACCATGTTTTACGATTCTGCTGGCCTGTTTTGGCATAACCGTAGCCGGGAAGGTCAACTAAATGAAACGGTTTACGTTCCGTTTCATTTAGTTTTGCCGTTAATTCATAGTAGTTGATCGTTTGCGTTTTGCCCGGTGTACCACTCGTACGTGCCAATCCATGATGACGGCTGAGCGAGTTGATAAGAGACGATTTGCCGACGTTGGAACGACCGACAAACGCGACTTCGGGAAGTACGCTTTCGGGATACTGGTCTTTTTTTACTGCCGATGCGACATAGATCGCTTTTACGATATTGATCGTGTTTTCTTTTTCATTCATGTTCAGTCAACGCTTCCTTCAGAACTTCGTCCATCGTTTCTACGAATACGAATCGCATCGCACGTTTTACGTTTGTCGGAAGTTCGTCTATATCTTTTTCATTTTTCTTCGGCATGATGACCGTATGGATACCTTGTCTGTATGCGGCAAGAACTTTTTCTTTGATACCACCGACAGCAAGTACACGGCCGCGGATGGTGATCTCACCTGTCATAGCAAGTCCGCCTTTTACAGCGCGACCCGACAAGGCCGAGATGACTGCCGTTGCCATGGTGATGCCTGCCGATGGGCCGTCTTTGGGGATCGCGCCT
>JAFPBC010000199.1 GCA_017390595.1 Selenomonadales bacterium
CGTCTCGAAGATGCGCTCCCGATGTGCAAAGGCGACGAAAAACCGGACCCTGCCATGGAGATCTTCACCGAAAACGCAGGCACGCCCGAAGAATACAGCTACCGCTGGGTAGAAGTCGAAAAACCGAAAAAGATCAAAGGCTACCGTCAGCTCGGCGCAGTCCGCATGATCGACGACGGCAAATTCGACACCATCGAGATAAACGGCCGTTACTTCAAACAGCAGGAAGTCAAAAAAGACAATACCAAACAGAACAACAAAAACAAAAACCTCAACTAAAACGAAGAGCCACCCGAGACAGGGTGGCTTTTTTGCGTCTAGCGGTTGATGCGTTTCAGCTTGCGAAGGAGGCGGCACAGGCAAAAATATCGCTTCGCCGCGGGCGGAAGCTGTGCGCGGATAGCCTCTGCCACGAGTGCGATATCGGGATGAAGTGCTTTCTCATCCGTCAAATAGAGCGCAAGCAGCGCGTATACGATATGCGTATGGAACATCGGCTCGGGCGCGCGTCTCGCGGCAGACAGAGCCTCTCGTGTGAAATAAAGAAGACGCTCCGTCATCTCCTCGTGGGACGTGTAATAGAACGTAAAATTGAGATCGCCGCCTATGCGGTCCTCCTCGCGGTCGATGAGATAATCGAGAAGGATATGGAGCCCGTTGATATACGGAAAATACGCATCCGTTATCGCCTGCGCTTCTTCTGCTGTCATATCATCACGCTTTGCCGATGCGAGCGCGAAGATACCGAGCGTCGAACCGCACGCTGCCGCGAACTCCCAGCCGTTTATCTGCGGATACATCTCACCATACGCACTCGTCCATGCACGCATCCGCTCCTCGCGATGGGCAGGCGAGATATGTTTGTACGTCTGAAGATCTGTATATCGCTTGCCGAACATACGAAGATGCGGACGTATCGTCTCTATCGCAGACCCCTCACCGAGAGCCCTTCGGGCATCCGAGACGAGAGATGCGAGATACCCGCCGTCGTCCTTGTGCGGATAATCTCTGTAATAATCGGAAGGTACGCGTGACGGGTCGAGCGCGTCACAGAATGATTCGTGAAGCGTACGAAACGCGCGCTCCTCATACACCTCGGCACGGTCGCACAGATTGTCGAGATAATCGCTGATCGTCTGGAGCGCGACCGCGAACCGCGCATACTCCTCCTGTGCATCCTTCCCGCGCCGTACCAGATGCGGACAGAGCGCGTAGACAGAAGCACCCTGACAATGGAACGTCTTATCCTTGATCGAAGCACGCGCCTGCTCGCCGAGCACACCCGTCATACCGCCCGCCAAGTCTCGATACGGACGAAGCATACGCGAAGCAAGCGGAAGCGATGTCAGCACCACACGAACGAAAAAAGAAGCCGTACGAAGCATAAGAAACCTCCCTTGACTGAACTTACCGATAGTATACCGCGTTTTTGCGCGAGATAACAGGAGAAAACGAGCGTCAGCCGTATCTTTTCCTTGCCGAGCATACATAGAAGTTGTATAATTAAACGTATAACATATTACAATATTACACAACTGGACTAGGGGGCTTTAACATTGAAACAGTTCGAACTGGGATTCGGTAAAGGCTCGATGACCATCGCTTTACCGGAAAAAAATATCCTCGCAGAAGTAGAAGGCAATGAATACCCTGCGATCGAGAACATCGAAGCAGAAGTGAAAAACGTACTTAGAAACCCGATCGGCTCCGCACCGCTCAAAGACCTCGTCAAAGCAGGCGAAAAAGTCGGTATCGTCGTCAGTGACGTAACGCGCGGCTGGATCCGCTACGACCGTTTCCTCCACTTCATCTTGGACGAGCTCAACGAAGCAGGCGTACCTGACAGCGACATCACGCTCATCGTCGGTCTCGGCAGCCATCGTCTCCACACCGAAGAAGAACATAAAAGCGTATACGGCATCAGCGCAGACCGCGTAGCCATCTCGCAGACCATGTCCAACGTAGAAGACGCGTTCGAATACCTCGGCACGACTTCGCATGGCACAGAAGCAAAAGTAAACAAAATCGCTCTCGCACAGGATAAACTCATCCTCACGGGCGGTATCGTATACCACCTCCTCGCAGGTTTCGGCGGCGGTCGTAAATCCATCGTTCCTGCTATCACCGCATACGACACCATCCAGCAGAACCATCGCCTCACGCTCACCAAAGAAGTAGGCGGCGGCGCAAACCCTGCTTGCGGTTCCGGTCTTACGGAAGGCAACCCGATGAACGAAGACCTCATCGAGATCGCGAAAATGGTCAACCCCGACTTCATCTTCAACATCACGCTCACAGCCGAAGGCCAGTTCGCAGGCTTCTTCGCAGGTGACTGGATGCAGGCTTGGGAAGCAGGCTGCAAACGCGTAGAAGAAGTATTCGGCGTACCCGTACCGGCAAAAGCCGACATCGTCCTCGCATCGGGCGGCGGTTATCCGAAAGACATCAACTGCTACCAAGGCTCCAAAACATTCGACAATGCCAACATGGCAGGCAGAGACGGCGGCGTCGTCATCTCCGTCATGGAATTCCCCGACATCGCGGAACCGCCTGATTTCAGCAAATGGTTCGACATCCCGACGATCGAAGAACACGAAATGAAACTCCGTGAATCGTACACCATCCCGGGCTTCATCGCGTTCAAAGTTCGCTGCTTCGCAAAAGAACGTACCAACATCGTCGTAACGCGTCCCGAAAACCGCGCGTTCATCGAAAAAACGGGCATGCGTATGGCAGAAACGCTCGACGAAGCAATGGCAATGGCACGTGACATCATCGGCCACGACGACTACACCGTAACAGTCATGTCGCACGCGGCAAACACCATGCCGATCATCAAATAATAAACAAAAAGGAAGATAGTAATGACAACTTTTCAAGTAGCCATTCATGTAGGCAACACCGTAGGCGCCATCTTCTACGAAGACGGTAAAGCCGAAGTACGCCTCGACCATATCAAAAAAGAAGCGGTAGAAAAATTCCTTCAAACGCCGCTCACCATGGATGTAGCCGTAAACGACATCCACACATTCGAAACGAAAACGCTCCAGCCGCTCGAGTCCCTCGACAACCTCAAGATCTGCCTCACCCGCCTCTGGGAAGCAACAGGCGTATACGTCGCGTGGAGCCGTCCGATCGAAGTATAACTCATGCACAGTTATCCACATCTTCACACAGCCTGTGTATAAAGCTTGTGGATAAGTGGGCAAAAGTGGGATAAAACAACGGTTTCTATTGTGTACAACCTCAAAAAAGGATGTGCATAACTCTCAACGAGAAAAAAGATGAAAAAAAGTAAAACTTTTTTCAGAAAAACTGTTGACACATCCGTATATATTCGGTATAATAAATTCGTTGCTTGAGAACAAGCACGACCGAATGACTCCATAGCTCAGCTGGATAGAGCGTTTGACTACGAATCAAAAGGTCGCAGGTTCGAATCCTGCTGGGGTCACCACTTTGAAATGAAGAGCGATGCAGATTGCATCGCTCTTTTTGTTTTGCGGGCAGAAGTATACGAAAATGAAAAGCTGCAGGGAACGTGATGTCCTTGCGGCTTTTCGTATGAGGAGAGTGTTGAAGTATGCGCTTATATGATGCGGAATCGAGATACCTGTGTATAGCTGCGGTCATGCTCAGCCGTACAGCCACAGGCGGATATGATAGCAGACCACAAGAAGACCGAAGCAGTACAAGAGCATAAGGAGCACCTGAGAATCTGACAGGGTATTGGACTGATATTCTTTTTTCTTCATACAGATCGTCCTTTCTTTTTGGCTGTATTTATCGTGTGGGGATGGAATGATCACGACTGTCTTTTGCTGAAAAAAGCTATCGGCCACACGATCATGTTGACGATCAGACCGAACAGGCAGATGGCTTCACGGTGATTCTTGGGAGTGAAGTCGAAGTATTGGCAGACACCGACTGTGATCATAAAGGCGATGCCCAGAAAGAAAGCCGAGATGATGACCAGCGTTATGCATTTGGCAAAGCGGTCTGACACTTGCGTGGGCGGGCAGTCACTATTCGGTACCTCCTGTACTCTCTGCAATCCTCTTGCCCCTAAAGCACCTGCTATCCATAGCACAATGAAAGTAACTACTGCAAGCAGTGCTAATGCTCCTGTAGAGGGAATAAAAGCACCTATGATGATATTGATTGTGGCCAGTATCAAGAAATCTTTCATATGTTATCCCTCCGTAGGTGAGTATTGCTCTCTCTTATTTCTTTCCTTTTGCTCTGTCATCAAGAGCACACATAATCCACCCGAAGATAAATACTCCTATTCCGAATACAGCGAGCCATCCTTTCGACGGGATGATCGTGCCGAGTACAACTGCTACTATGAACCACATGAGACCTTCTTTCATGATGTATCCTCCTTGTATCGTTGGTCGTATCGTTGTTCTTGACTTTATCATAGCACGCCGCTTGTCCGTTAAATCGGACTATGGCGAAGTTGCTTGAAAAAATATGTGATATGCGCCAACCGATGTTGGAAAATGAACAAGCAGACACGTATGTGTGCCTGCTTGTTCTGTCGTATTAGGGAGAAATGTATGTATGAGAGTATTGCTCTCTGCTGTGTTCGGGTAAGCCTCGCAAAGTCAAATATCTTTTAAGAATAAGATGATAGGTATGATGATAACAACGAGGGAGTAGAGCAGTATAAGCACGTTGAAGGCAAAATAGACAATATCGAATGCGGTTTCCATAGAAGAGTCCTCCTGTATCGGTTGCGTAAGACGGCAAGACTGTCATCATCGTCTGAAGAGCTGAGCAGTCATTATGATCAAACAATAGCAAAGCCATATAAAACAGGCAATCTTGTAGAGGATATTTCCCAGTATGTCGATGAGATCCATATAGTTCCCTCTTTTCTTCTTATTTTCTTATTTCTATACTACCATACCGTATGTCCGTTAAATCGGACTGTGCGAAACTTTTTTCGCCGAAATATGTTTTTCTGCGTGTGCGGTGGGGAGAAGGGGAGCGGGGTCGTGAGATAGAATTATTATCGTAAGTAAGAATATGCACGTTGCATCTGTGGAGGGAGACGACATGAAAAAAATACTTCTCGTATTCATCCTGCTTCTGTTCCCAATAACGGGAACGGTCGCAGAATCAGCTCCAATCGACATGGCTAGAATTGAAATAGTGGACAGGCTCGAAGATTTTAGAGTACGGATCGTACAACGTGGAGGAGATTATCAGATCAGAATTGTAGATCGTTACCCGTTATCCCGTGGAGAATGGCAGATCGTAGACCGTATGGCTGATTATCGAATCAAAATTGTAGACAGGCTCGAAGATTTCACAGTAGAAATCGTAAACTATTAGGAGGCGGTATTATGAAGAGTAAATTGGCGGAGGTCTTGAAGCTCAGATATCAGCCGATCGCGATCTATTTTACGAATGAGAGACCCGATGGCGCGATCACGC
>JAFPBC010000200.1 GCA_017390595.1 Selenomonadales bacterium
GCATCGGTACCACCGCCTTTCTTCCCATTTGTGTTATCTTATCTATCCTATCATATCAAAGTATTCCGTTCAAGTCATTCCATTGTTTGACATTCTATAATATCTCTGTTACCATATGTATAGTGAAGGAAACTTCATCAGGCACTACTGTCTGCCCAATTTATGGGCGGGTAGTGTCCTGCTGTCGCCTGCCCAACATATGGGCGGACAGCACTGCCACCGCTTGCTCCTGAAATTATCGGGCGGCGGTGGTTTTCTTTTTTTAATATCTACATTCTCACAAGCAGCACCGACTAAAAAAGGAAAACTGCCAAGCATCTGCTCGGCAGTCATCTCATTATCTCGGTTCTACAAAAAATCGTATTGCCGTCCGCTCTTCTTTGTCGATCAAAATATCGGCAAACGCAGGTACTGCGATAAGGTCGATGCCATTCGGTGCAACGTATCCGCGCGCAACGGCAATTGCCTTGACTGCTTGATTGACAGCGCCTGCACCGACCGCCTGCAATTCCACTTTGCCATACTCGCGCAGAACAGCAGACAATGCACCTGCGACCGATTGGACTTTTGACTCCGATGATACTTTCAATACTTCCATGAATATCCTCTCCTTCTGTGACTTCCGTCTAGGAAAAGATATTCTCTTCATCGATGATTCATACCGCTAAATCATGTCTGTCATAGATACATTTATCACACGCTGACCGGTTCCCCAGTCAAGCACAAGTTCTCCTCGCTTCTTGCCGTCTGCTGTGCACGTTATCTGTGCTGTTTGATATCGCTCTTCAAGCCATATCAGATTAGCTCGTTTCTGCCCGCGTACTTTTGAGGCGTCACTTGAATGATGATGAATGGTAAGGCATCTCCCAACAATAGCTTCATCATCCAGTACGTGTACCAACATCTGTCGGAACAGCTCTGCTTCGACCAGTTCACCGAACGCGGGATGATACGGTCCCGCCAAGACTGTCCCATCTCGATCGAGGTCTGCCGTTGCTTGCAGACCCATTCGGATAACGGGAATGCCTGCACGTTCAAAGAACAGTTTTAAAAAAGCTGTTCTTGTAACTGCTTCTTGCAAGGTAAGCGGTGTATATTTTCCGCATTTATATGCATCGGCAAGCGGTGTATCATCTATCACGACTGTCGGATAGATACGCACAAAATCGGGCGCAAGTTCACGCACCGCGTTCGCAGTTCGTAAAAGGCTGTACATATCTTCACTCGGTAATCCCGGCATGATCTGAAGCCCAAGCATAAACGGGTACCGTCTGATCACTTTAACAGCCGCTCTTACATCATCGCTCGTATGACCACGATTCGATGCGCGAAGTACTGCATCGTCCATCGATTGTACACCAAGCTCTATCGTCGATACATGATGCTTTTGCAAGTTCTCCAATATCACATCATCTATTGCATCGGGGCGCGTGGACAGTCGCACGCTATGTATGATGCCATCTTCATACAGCGGACTGACAACAGACAAGAGTTCTCTCTGCTTCTCCAACGGGATCGCAGTGAAGCTTCCGCCATAAAAAGCAACTTCTTTTTCCGCACTGCGTGTCTGCCACGATAACGCTTCCTCAATGATATCTTTTGCATATTCAGCTGTCATCATCACACCGCTGCCCGTGATCTTGTGCTGATTACAAAATACACATTGATGCGGGCAACCATAATGCGGTACAAAAACAGGGATGATATGTCGTTTCATTCGTTTCTCCATAAAGAAATTGGGTAACCCAAAGGCTACCCAATCATTCTTCATTCATTTTTTGTAATGCTTCACGTGCGGCTTTTTGTTCGGCTTCTTTTTTGCTTTTGCCGATACCAATTCCCCATTTTTCAGTATTGATCATAACAGAAATCGTGAACACTTTGTTGTGATCGGGACCACTCGCGTCTTCCAAGTGATACTGGATCTTTTGATTCGGTTTTTTCTGTACGATCTCCTGAAGCAATGTCTTGTAATCACGACTATAACGTCCGGAACCGATCTTTTCAATATCCGCACCCAAGTATTTCACTATAAAGGTTCTGCAATGTTCGATGCCGCTATCAAGATAGATCGCCCCAATGATAGCCTCGAACGCATCTGCCAAAATAGATGCACGTTCACGGCCGCCCGTAGCATTTTCACCGCGTCCAAGCAACAGATACGGACCAATATCGAGTGTTTGTGCGCTTTCGGCAAGCGATTCTTCGCAAACGATCACTGCACGAGCTTTCGATAATTCGCCTTCGGGCAAATTGGGATAGCGACGAAAGAGTTCGTCGCTAATGATCGCATCTAAAATTGCATCTCCCAAAAATTCAAGTCGTTCATTATGCTCAACGATCCGCGTCTTGAATTCATTCGCATACGACGTATGAGTCAATGCCTTATGCAAAAGTTCTGCATTTGAAAAGGATATCCCCATTTTATCGCTCAACTGATTCAACTCAACGATTCGCTGTGCACTGCACTCCTCATTACGCTTCATATTTTTTCAATGCCAATGTTGCGTTATGGCCACCGAAACCAAGCGAGTTGGAAAGTGCTACGCGAACTTCGCGTTTTTCAGCTACATTCGGTACATAGTTAAGGTCAAGACCTTCGTCCGGCGTTTCATAGTTGATCGTCGGAGGAATGATGCCTTGGTCGATCGCCATAGCAGCAGCAATACATTCTACGCCGCCTGCCGCACCGAGAAGGTGACCCGTCATCGATTTGATCGAGCTGACAGCAAGTTCATATGCATGATCGCCGAATACTTCTTTGATCGCCATCGTTTCGTTTTTGTCATTAAGACCTGTCGACGTACCGTGTGCGTTGATATAATCAACTTCATTCGGCTCAATGCCACCGTCTTTGAGTGCCTGACGCATTGCTTTTGCAGCCATAACACCACCCGGAGCAGGTGCCGTAATGTGATATGCATCGGAATTGTACGCATAGCCTGCAAGTTCTGCATAAATATGCGCGCCACGTGCGAGTGCGTGTTCGAGGCTTTCGAGAACGATAACGCCTGCGCCTTCGCCCATAACAAAACCATCACGGTCTTTATCGAACGGACGCGAAGCACGTTCCGGTTCGTCATTGCGCGTAGAGAGCGCTTTCATCGAACCGAAGCCAGCAAGTGCTGCCGGAGAGATCGGAGCTTCCGTACCACCTGCGAGCATAACATCAGCATCACCGTATTTGATCGCGCGAGCCGCATCACCAATGGAGTTCGTACCTGTTGCACAAGCCGTAACAACAC
>JAFPBC010000201.1 GCA_017390595.1 Selenomonadales bacterium
CCTGCCACCGTCAGATGCGCGATCGTTTCGCTCATGCCGTCCTCTGTTGCCTGGCGCACGAACAATCTTTCTTCCGCTATACGCACCGCTTCGATATGACGAGCTTCCGCTTCGGCAAATCGCGATTCCGCACCGCTTGAGCGCGCATCGGTCAGCCCGTGTACAAGCTCTTCAAGAGACGCGGACAGCTTCTCTTCCGCCGCTTCTTTTTCCGTCAAAAGGACACGCGCGCGGGCACGCGACAGATGCGGCATCAAGGCAGAAACGAGGAGCGCGCCTGCCGTATAGACGAGCGCAAGGCTCGGCGATATCCACGCAAGCACCGCCGCCCCAACACCGTACGTCATCGCCGCCACGACAGACGGCGTCAATACTCTGAGATACCATTCCTGCAGGATATCGGCATCGAAGACGAGCGTACGCGAAAGGTCCTGCCGAGCATGGCCGAGCGCCATCGGCGCAAGCGGCTCGAGCGCGTTGTAGAGGTCTGTGCGGATACGCGACAGAATAGCGAACGTTGCCGCGTGCGTCAGATATCGCTCACCGTACCGACAAACGGCACGACCGATACCGAAGAAACGCACCGCTACGATCGGAAGCGTCAGTACGCCGATATTCGGCATCAGAGCCGACAAGCTGATCAGGTACGATGCCGAAGCCAAAAGGCCCGCGCCCATACCGATGGTCAAGAAACCCAAGAGGATACCGAGCGTACCTTTTACATATACGTTCATACACCTGCCTCCTCTCTGCCCATCATCTGTGCATACCGACCGCCCTTAGAGAGCAGTTCGTCGGGCGAGCCGTATTCCGCGATACGGCCGTCTTCCATCACCGCTACATAGTCGGCACGCGAAGCCGTCTCCAAGCGATGCGCCACGATGACGACCGTCTTGCCGACCGTCAGCTTATCCATCGCCGACTGCACACGCGCCTCTGTCAGCGCATCGAGCCCCTCCGTCCATTCATCGAGGAGAAGCACCGACCCGCCTTGATAAAACGCTCTCGCGAGCGCGATACGACGCACTTCACCGCCCGAGAGCGCATGACCGCCGTCGCCGACAAACGTATCATACCCGTCGGGGAGCCTCTCGATAAAATCGTCCGCCCCCGCTTGACGCGCCGCCTCACGTACACGCGCCATATCGACCTTGCCCGCAAGCGCGATATTATCCGCCACCGTCATGCGGAACATATGCGGAAACTGCGCCACATACGCGATATGTTCACGTACGACAGCTTCATCAAGCTCCGTCAAGACCGCATCGCCTAAAAGTACGCGGCCGCTGTTTGCTTTTGTCAGACCCGATGCCAATTTCAGCATCGTCGTTTTGCCGCTGCCGCTTTTGCCGACGATCGCCGTCGTTTTTCCTGCTTCTATCACGAGACTTGCACCGCAGAGCGCATCGATGTCGCCGTCTCCCTGCGGATAACGATACCACACATCATCGAACACCATACGCGGCGCACCTTCGATACGGGTACGCTGACTGCCCGTCCAGCCTTCATCCTCGACCTGATCGATGAGCGAGAACAGTCTCGACGCCGCAGGCAAGCTGACGACAGCCGTATGGAACTGCGCGCCGAGCTTGCGGAGCGGAAGGTAACATTCGGGGATAAGGAGCAGTACGAAAAACGCATCAAGGAACACCATATTGCCCCACACGAGACGAAGCCCGATCGACACCGCGATAACAGCCGTCGCCATCGTCGTGACGAGCTCCAAGATGAACGCCGACAAGAACGCCACGCGAAGCACACGAAGCGTCGCATCGGAAAAGTCCTTGCTCATACGCTCGACAACAGCTGCCTGCTCGCGGCTTCTGCCGAACAGCTTGAGCGTACCGAGCCCGTCTATCACATCATACAGATGCGCCCCGAGCCGTCCCATCGCGTGATATTGCCGACGCGATTCCCGTTTGGCAAGAAGTCCTATCAGCATCATAAATATCGGCAGAAGCGGTATCGTGATGAGAAGAAGCCCCGCACTCGACAAGTCGAACGGCGCGACCGTCATCACCATCAGCGGTACGATGACAGCCGTACGCGCCGCCTGCGGAAGAAAATGCGCATAATAGAGCGCGACCTGTCCCACACCGCGAAGCGCGGACGATGCCAGCTCGCCGACCGCCTCGCCCGAAAGATAAGCAGGCCCTCCGCGATGAAGCGCGTCAAACAGCAGTCGACGAAAATGTGCCGTCATCGACGACGTGATGCGCCCTGCCTGACAGCCTTCTGCCGATGAGAGCACACCGCGAAGAACGAGCGCGCCAAAAAGAAGCGCGAACCAGCCGTAGAGCGTATCAAGCCCCGCACCGTTCAAAAACACCTCATTCGTGATATTGGCGATCGCCCATGATGATGCCGCGATCGCACAGGCACTGACCGCACCCAGCACAAGAAGCAGGATGAGCTTGCCGCGCCCCGCACGCACCTCCTTCATCAGACGACGATGCATCCCTTTCGTATTCTCTTCCATATGTTCTGCCTGATCTTTTCCCTCTCGTTTATCCATCGGTATCTCCTTACTGCAGCTCTGTCTTTTCGGTTTCTGTACCGATATATTATCTGTTTTATATTATACCATATCAGTATCCATTGCGCCAGAGAAAAATATA
>JAFPBC010000202.1 GCA_017390595.1 Selenomonadales bacterium
GTTCGCTTTATCGTTCGTTTCATCGTCTGTCACCTCTTGTCTTCGTGTAAAAAGCTATACGTGTACCCTTTCGTTTCCGAGTGCCGTCGGGGCATTCTCTTGCTAAGATTACGATACCACACTTTTCTTTTCCTTTTCTTTGAGCAAGGTCATTTCACACCGTATATCTCTATAAGATATTTCTCCCTGCTCGCAGGGACTTGTCCGCCCGATACCGAATCATCATAAGAAGAACATCCCAGGAAAGTGTGACTGTTATGAAACAGATATTTCTCACGGCCCTCTTCTGCCTCGCGGTCTGCCTGCCGACAGTCTGCTGTGCGGAAGAAGTCATGATACCGCGCACGACCGCAGCCGAAGTGCAATCGTTCCTCCTCGATGAGGCCAAAGAACGTGACATGGTCGTCCGCGAAAAGAGCGATACGCTCCTCGATATGCATATGGAAGCAGACAGCGAATATTTCGCCTCGCTGTGGGGCGAGAGTGCTTACCTGCGCCTTCTCTACCGATTCTATCCGACAGAAGTCGGCACGCGCGTCACGTACGAGGTACACGCAGTATGCGGCTCGAACTCGTTCCCTCTTACCGCCAAACGACTCGGCGACTATGACGGCGACCGCCATTCGTTCGCCCAAACGCGTATCATCTCCACGATAGAAAGCCTCTCCAAGCTTCGCATGAAGTTCGACGGCTACTATCTCTACGGCCTCATCCTCGGCGACAAAGAAGACGACATCCTCACCATATCCGAGGTCCTGCCCGTCTCCCCGTGCGAGATGGCAGGCATCACGACAGATGACACCGTCGTCCGATTCGCGGGACGCGCCGTCCGTGACGCGAGCGAATACGAGCTCCTCTATACGTATATGAAACATTGCCTTACCGCCAAACCACTCCCGCTGACCATAAGACGCGACAGCAAGGATATCAATATACGCATCACACCACAGCACTACACAGCCCACGAGCTCGCCAACTGGAGCAGGCTCGCCTACTCCGATGAAGATATAACGACAAAATAAAAACGGCCGAACGGGCTCGCCTGTCCGCCGAATCGTGCACCGATCGACCATATACAAAAAGAGCGACCCATCAAGAGGCCGCTCTTTTTTTCTGCCCGCATAACAAAAGCCGCCCCCATCACAGGAGCGGCTTCGTCATCGTATGGTGCGCCCGAATGGATTCGAACCATCGGCACGCAGTTTAGGAAACTGCTGCTCTATCCACCTGAGCTACGGGCGCGTACAAAATCATTGTACCAAATCCCATAGCCGTTGTAAAGATTGGCTTATTTTTCCATTCGGTATCTTTTTATTTCAGTCACCGAGACGCGGCGCGACACGTTCCCACGCTTCTGCCGTGAAAAAGCACTCATCGACGTTCGCTTCCATCTCGACGAATCGTCTGTACGGTACCGCGAACGACAGAAGATCTTTGTCAAGGAGCGGACGCGCGCTGATATCGACCGAACCGACGATGGCACGCGGAAGGTCTTTTTTCGATTCGGCATACGGCAAAAGGCACACGCTCTGACAGCCTGCCGAAAACGGCATCGCAACATTCTCTCCGCCCGCGCGATCGTAGTTCGCCAGCACGACGAGAGCCGAGAGCTGATCGCAGTTCGCATACATCACGACGATATCGGGCACGACATCCGCAGGCACCTCATGAAGCGGACGCATCACGACATACTCCGCCTCCACATCCGTCATCGGAAGCGCATCGACGAACGACTTCGCCAGCTCGGGCGACTGCTTGTACCGCTCGCCTGCGCGGAATCCCTCACCGCGACCCGTCGAAAGGAAATACTCTATCCCGCCGGGGAAACTCGGATACCAATTGCCGAAACACATCCCGACACCGCCGCCCCAGCACGTAACATTCTTACGGCCGAGCGCGACCGTTCTGCCCTTCATCGCCGCCGTCACCATCGCCATCACACAAGCCCACTTACCCTCGGGAAGCGTGATCGCGCCATCGGGCCTCTCATTCGTAAAATAGATCGCGATCGGCTGATATCTGAGCTTCAAGACCTCCGCCAATTTACTCTTCATAATACCGCCTCCTAATTGATGAACTCTACCGTAAAATCTTCGAAATGCTCAACGAACTTGATCTTATAATCGGCAAAATGCTCCACGATCTGCCACTCTCCACGGGAAAACGGACGATGGTTGACCAATCGTATCCGATAATCTCCGCCCCTTTTTACGATCTTCACCTTGAAATCCTCGAAATAGTCTACGATCTGTATCCTTGCCTTATCGATAGGTGCCGACTCCGCAACCTGCGCCGTCATCGGAGCGATAAACGCAGTCAACAACACGAACAAAACGAATACCTTTTTCATCGTCACGCCTCCTCCACAGATGCAACGCGCATATTCTTACTTACGATAATAATTCTATCTCACGACCCCGCTCCCCTTCTCCCCACCGCACACGCAGAAAAAACATATTTCGGCGAAAAAGTTTTACACAGTCCGATTTAACGGACAAGCGATGTGCTATGATAAAGTCAAGAAGAACGAAAGATACGGCAAAAGGAGATCTCGATATGGAATTTATCTCTGATCTATTCGATAAAGCATGGACTATCCTATACTTCCTTATGTGCTTGGCAATGATCATATACGGTCTCATCGTCATCACATTACCGATCATGCACTTTATTTTGGACATTACAGGCAATACCTCTTTCCATTTCGGCTCCAACTGTGCATCCATGCCAAAACCGCCCAAACCTTTTTCCCAAAAAACGAAAGAAGCCTGCTCTGCTGTTCGCCGAGCCGTAACCTCAAAAGACTTCTGGGCGACAGTAGCTTTTATCATCTTTGTCATAGTCAACCTTATCCCATGATCCTTCCCTCTGTCCACAACATCACATGAAAGGAGACCCCTATGAACACATTCATTATATCGACGAGGATCATACTAATAGTAATCTGTATCGTACTCTTGGGCATCTTGCTGACAGACGGCGATATCTCCAAGTTCACACTGTTTATCCAGTTCATCACATTATCGCTTCTGATACTTATACTGTGTAAACTGTTCAGACGAATATAACACACTCCTTAACATA